>NZ_FNPQ01000002.1:0-169133 GCF_900107335.1 Nitrosomonas sp. Nm58
GTCTTCTTGCGCGCACTTTCCAGCAGTGGGCGGATCTGCTCGAACTGTTCGCGACTGATATCACTTGGATAACTTGTTCTCATCCTGCAAATATCGCACTTTTTCTGTCAAACGAAAAGACTTTGAACAGGTTCTTATATTCAATCGCGAGACTTTGATTAAGATTGGCAGCGTTATGTGCTTTGTGGCAAGATAGAAAAATATTCTCTAAGATCGTATCTGGATAGCGCTTCTGCTCCTTAGCTATCAATGTGTTATTTATTTCTTCCAACTCTGAAACTTTGTTGAAAGACTTATGAGATTTCATGATATTGTAAAAATTGAATAAGGGGGGCTAGCTCGATTTACCAATGAGCCAAATTTTTGGAAGTGTACTGACGGCGTTAACCAAGTTTATTTATGTCTGTTCTTTTACAGTGCTTACCTGAATACTGTAAATAAATTTTCCATCTGAAGAATAATTACTTTCATACTTAAAAATTGAATAAGGCAATGCTGCTAGAAAAGGGAGAAATAACTAAATGGATGGAGTCCATTGGTATTTCAATATTACTTCCACTAATTGGCTATGCCATTGATCCATCGGATCCTTTCTTTATAAATTATCAGTTTCCCTGGCTGGTTCTTGCTCCTTTATTAATCAGTCTCCAATATGGGTTTGCATTTGGAATAATGACTGCTTCATTGCTTATAAGCATGGTTACGACGGGTTTCTTCTTTGGGTGGATGGGGGCTCCTTTTTTTCCAAAAGAAATGATCGTTGGCTTGTTACTGGTCACAATAATTTCTGCTGAATTTTATGGTATTTGGATTCGCAAAATAAAACTTCTAGAGAATAAAAATAATCATATTAACGCGAGGATGGATAAGTTTACCCGCGCGTATCACCTGCTTAAAGGTTCACACCATCAACTAGAATTACATGTAGCAAGTCAGGTGAAAAGCTTACGCTCTTTTTTAGTTGATTTGGAACAACAAATTTTATCTTTAGAGAAAAATGGAGGAGAGCCCCTAGCAGGCATCGGTGAGAGTATTCTTAAACTTTTTAGTGATTTTGCAAGTGTGCAGATAGCTGCGATTTACGCGGTAGCGGGCGATGAGCAAAAAAAAATCAACCCTGAGCCTGTGGCCTGTTTAGGGCATGCTTCTCCTTTATTATCTTTAGATCCCTTCGTAAGAGAAGCTCTGAGAACAGGGCAAGTTGCGAGCATTAAGTTGGAAGATGACAGTGCTATGAGTGCTGTTGGAACACTTGCCGTTATTCCTTTAATTGATGTTTATCAGAAAATTTGGGGATTGGTTGTTGTGAATGAGATGCCATTTTTCGCATTACAGGAAAGCACCATGGATTTATTTGCTATTCTGGGTGGAAATATTGGTGATCTAATTAAACGACGTGCAGAGGCTTATAGTTATATAGACGACAAAGGAAAAGATTTTGAACTTAAATTGCGTCGGGTTTTAAATGAAATTAAACTCTTAAAGACATCAGCTACATCAGCTATGCTGATTGGTGCAATTATCAATTCTGAAGAATGGCAGAGTAAATATCTCGCTAGATTTCAGGCTAACTTACGAGGAGTTGATAAAATTTGGGTTTTTAAAAATGAACAAAATCATAAAACTTATTTAATGCTAATGCCCTATACGGATGAAAATGGCGCTAATGAATTTTTAAATCGCGTTGGATTATCGGAATTGATGGCAGAAAAAGTTTGCAATAATTTGGATAGTAAGGTCTTTAGCTATCACGATGGTGATGTGAGTATTTGTATGTGGAACTTAAATAATAAAACTTTACTAAAAAAAGTTGTATTGGAAATTTCTCAATTTAATAAGAACAGCTTATTTTGATATCCAAAAGACAAGAAATTGGAATGCGATTATTTCTAATTCTGTTTAATTTAATTCTACTTACTCTGGCATTGGGATTTGAAATATATAGTCTGAAGTTAATTTCCAATGAACCTGTATCTGAGCAAATTCTAATAACAGCCCTTTTTTCTCATTTTATTGCGAGTATTGTGGCTGCCTATCTTTTTTCTAAAATCATAGTATCTAATCAAACTGAGCCCCAATTGAGGGTTTATATTTTGTTCTTTGTGGTTACTTTTTATTTACCGGTGCTAGGATTGATGGGATTGACTTTGGCATTACCCTTCATAAAGCACCTCTCTTCTAAACTAAAAAAAACAAATTTTCCTGTGAGCTTAAGTAAAATTAGGAATCTTCCTGATATGCCAGCTCCAGCTACAGATGATAACTCTGCCGATTTACATAGTTTATATAGATCCAGAAATCCTGATAAAAGGCTCCAGGCTATATATGCTACATTAAAAATAAAGGATCAAGATGCGGTTCCAATATTGCGTATGGCGCTTGGCGACCCAGTTGATGATATCAGATTACTTGCCTACGCTTTATTGGAACGGAAAGAACATAATCTCAGCGAGCGAATTAAAAAATCGAAGCAAAAACTTGAAAAAATAGAAAATTCAAGAAATAAACAATTGTTCCGACAGATTGCAAATGACTATTGGGAATTGGCAAATCTCGGTTTAGCTCAAGGGGAAATGCGAAACTATGTGCTTAATATGGCCTGCAAATATCTTGAATTAGGTCTTAAACATTATCCCGAAGATTCAGGATTTTGTTTCCAGTATGCACAAATTTTACTAAAACTGGGAAATTATGAGAAAGCTTCTGAACAAATTAAGAAAGCTGAGAATCTTGGAATTGAACATAAAAAATTACTGATTTACTATGCCGAATTGGCTTTTCATAAACACCATTATCACAAAGTAAAGCAATTAATGGCAGCGATAGATTTTCCTGCAGCTTTTCCTCAATTATCATCGGTAGTGCAATTTTGGCAGAAAAAGAATTAATGCAACAGGAGCAGAATTACGCTGATATTACACTCTTGTTAGAAGGTACTT
This sequence comes from Nitrosomonas sp. Nm58, assembly GCF_900107335.1. Taxonomy (NCBI): domain Bacteria; kingdom Pseudomonadati; phylum Pseudomonadota; class Betaproteobacteria; order Nitrosomonadales; family Nitrosomonadaceae; genus Nitrosomonas; species Nitrosomonas sp. Nm58. Next base: position 2,940 of record NZ_FNPQ01000002.1, read on the forward strand.
ATCCTTTTGTTAGAGGCGGAGTTTCAGGTTGGGTACACCAGTTAATAGAAGGACTTCCACAGTACACATTTGCTTTGATTTTCCTAGGATCCAGAAAAAGGGATTATGACAAACCCAAATATGTCTTGCCTGATAACGTTGTTCATCTGGAATGCCATTATTTGTGGGATCCATTTTCTTTATCTGAACCAAAAGCCTGCAAAGGCAATAATGAATATATTCTTAAATCAAGGAAACTCCATGATTGGTTTCGCAATCCATGTTCGAGCTTCGATGAAGCAGAAGTAAGAAAACTTTTAGTTTCTTTAGGGCAACTATCTGGCTTCACTATGGAGGAGTTTTTTTATAGTGTAGCGACATGGCAACACATCTGTGAGTGTTACGATGAATATGATGCGGATAATTCATTCATTGACTATATATGGGCTATCAAAGCCATGCATGCTCCATTGTTTAGGCTTGCCAGTATTGCTCACCAGTTTACTTATCGTACCGGAACATTCCATACGCTATCTACAGGCTTTGCAGGTTTTCTTGGAACATTATTGCATTATATAACCACTCGACCATTAATTTTAACTGAACATGGCATTTACACTAAAGAAAGAAAAATAGACTTGCAGTCTCTTTTTATTAAGGAGCATCATGATTTATTAAGCGATGCTCAATATATGGGAATGCAATATCAGGAAATATTATGGGTAAGATATTTTGAGTCATTAGGCCGCCTTATTTATAAAGCATCGAATCCTATTATTAGTCTCTATGAGAAAAATAGGGAACGTCAAATTACTGATGGTGCAGATCATGACCGAACAAAAGTTATACCAAACGGAATGGAAGTTGAGCGTTTTCTTACTATACGTGCACAAAGGCCAGAAAAAATTCCTCTGGTAATTGGGTTAATTGGAAGGATTGTACCAATAAAGGATATTAAAACTTTTATTCGGGCTATGCCCACTATTCTGAGCCAATTACCTGGAGCTGAAGGTTGGCTGATTGGTCCAGATGATGAAGATAAAGAATACGCGCAAGAATGTAGAGATTTGGTGCTGGAGCTAGCGTTGGAAGAAAATGTACATTTCTTAGGGTTTCAAAAAATAAGTGATGTGCTTCCTCGTATAGGGGTGCTGGTATTGACATCAATCAGTGAAGCTTTTCCGTTGGTAATACTTGAAGCCTATGCAAGTGGTTTACCAATCGTGGCAACTGATGTGGGTGCCTGTCGAGAAATCATCGAAGGTAAAAGCGACGAAGACCGTGCTTTGGGATGTGCAGGAATAGTAGTTCCCATTGCGAATCCAGAGGCAATTGCAGAAGCTGTGATTACACTATTAACCGACAAGAATCGTTGGCATTTAGCAAAAAAGGCTGGTATTCAACGAGTTGAAAACTATTATACACAGTCTCGCATGCTGGACGATTATAAAACAATTTATGATCAGGTGTTGACACAATAATGGCAGGCATTGGGTTCAAACTACGTGAACTGATGAAAGAAAACTCTCTTTCAGGGCTACTGCTAGCATATGGTTTTGCGGGAATTATTGGCTCTGGTCCATGGGTGTTGTCGATTGTTGGTATATTGTTAATTGGTTTCATTCACACGGAAAACTCATCTACACCTAATTTTGTCGGACAGTTTCAAATATCTGTAACTTACCTGATGGCGACTTCTTTAATCCTGACCGGTCCATTACAACTCATGCTCACGCGTTTTATTGCTGACAGGTTATATGAAAAACATGATGAGCAAGTCCTACCAAATCTGACAGGCGCCCTATGTGTTGTAATTGCTGTTAGCGGAACACTTGCGGTTTTTTGTTTAGTTTATTTGTTTGCCGGATCAATTTTATATCGTTTATTGATGCTGAGTGGTCTGGTTATTCTTTCCACGATTTGGATTGTCGTGATTATTTTATCGGGGCTTAAGGCATATCGTGAAATTTTATTAGCTTTTCTGGTAGGTTATGGGATAACAGTATGGGCTTCTAAAGAGTTGGGAACGTTTGGGCTGGAAGGCTTACTTTCTGGGTTTATTGTAGGACATAGTGTCTTATTATTCATGCTCTTGGTTGTAGTTTTTAGCTCCTATTCAGGTAATAAATTGATTTCCTTTGACTTTCTACGGCGAAGCCAAATATTCCCAAGTTTAGCGATTACTGGCCTCCTCTATAACTTGGCTATTTGGGCTGATAAATTTATTTTCTGGTTTAATCCCGAAACAAGCACTGCTGCCATTTTACCTTTAAGAGGATCGGAACTTTATGATCTTCCGATATTTCTTGCATATTTATCGATCATACCCGGTATGGCGGTATTTTTATTGCGAATGGAAACGGATTTTGTAGAGCAATATACAAGATTTTATGGTGCTATTAATGCCGGCTCCTCCTTGAAGCGTATTTTACAAATCTATCAAGAGATGGTCATAACCATTCGAAGAGGATTTATCGAAATCGTTAAGGTACAGGGAATGACCACTGTCTTATTGCTGGCAATAGGAGATAAACTACTAGCATGGGTAGGGATATCTCCTTTTTATAAAGTGCTATTAAATATTGACTTGGTTGCGGTGGGTATTCAGGTGTTATTGCTGGCCGTTCTCAACCTGTTATTTTATTTTGATTATCGTAAAGATGCTCTGTATCTCTGTTTATTATTTGCCACCTCAAATATTGTATTTACTCTTCTGAGTCAATATCTGGGACCTGCGTTTTATGGCTATGGTTTTGCCTTGTCAGTCGCATTAACTACGATTATTGGAATGGTCATTGTCTCAAAAAAACTTAACCAGCTGGTTTATGAAACATTCATGCTGCGTAATAAAACCAGCAATTAAAAATTGGTTATAAAATACCTCAAAGAGGTAAGTCTCTCGGCTTTGCTAAAGGTATTTGGCTCAATGCTTTTCTCAAAGAATCACAGAGGAAAATATGAAATTAGTCTTCTTGAACTACCGACCGATTGTAATACTCATTCATAGCATGCTTTTGTTGGGTGTCTGCCTTCCCATATATGCTAATCCTAGTATTGCATTTTTCTATGGTCAATCTGCCCCGGTGAATTTACTTTCTCATTATAAGCAAGTGGTAGTGGAGCCTGAGAATATGAATAATCTGGATTATCTCCATGCTAAGGGAACAAAGGTGTTCGCCTATATAAGTATCGGAGAAATCCATCCAACGCGCTCATGGTATTCAGAAATTCCCAAAAATTGGTTTATGGGTAGTAATGTAACATGGGGAAGCAGCATTATTGACCTGGCTCAACAAGGGTGGCATGACTATCTAATTAATAAGTATCTAGCTAAGTTATGGAAAGAAGGATATCGCGGTTTTTTTTTGGATACACTAGATAGTTATCAAAAGGCTGTCGCTAAACCTGAGGATCGGTTGATTCAGGAAAAAGCATTATCAAGCCTAATTAAACGTATACATCAACATTTTCCTGGGGTTAACCTTATTCTTAATCGCGGGTTTGAGATTCTGCCAGAAGTTGGTCAATATGCTGTCGCATTGGCTGCTGAATCGCTTTTTGAAAGCTGGGACCAGTCCAAACAAAATTACACGCAAGTTACAGAGCCAGATCATAACTGGTTGTTAGATAAGTTAAGACAAGCACAAGATCAATATGGATTGCAAATAATTGTTATTGATTACGTTGACCCAAGGCAGAAAGAGTTGGCGCGAAAGACGGCTAAGCAAATATCTGACTTGGGCTTTACGCCTTGGGTGGCAAATCCTGGATTAGATACTCTTGGTGTCGGACTGTTAGAAATTTTTCCCAGACGAGTTTTAGCGCTCTATGATGGACGGGAATATCCAGAAGGGATGCAACGGACTGATGTACATAAATTACTGGCCATGCCATTGGAATACTTGGGTTATACAGTCGATTACTTGGATGTAAATACTGGATTACCAGCAAATTCATTGACAGGACAATATGCCGGAATTGTCACTTGGTTTAACAGCGATGCTTTATTAAGTCCGATGGTTTATAGAGATTGGCTGCTGCGACAGATAGATTCTGGAGTTAAAGTTGCTATTCTGGGAAATTTAGGTTTTAAAGCTGATAATACCTTTTTGCGGCACCTGGAGGTCAAATTAAGTCAGTCAGCTATAAAGGAACCGCTCAAAATTGGATTGAGCGATAAAATTATTGGCTATGAGGCAAAACCTCATCCTAAAGCACGCGGGTTCACTGCATGGCAAGCTCTAGGAAATATTGAAATACATTTAGGCCTAATGGATCAAATGAAACAGTCTTTGGTCGCTGTATTTACTGGGCATTGGGGTGGAGTTGCCTTGCATCCCTATGTAATAGAAATTGGCTATGAGGGACGTCAACGGTGGATTATCGACCCGTTTAAATTTTTATCTAGAGCTCTTGATCTACCAGAAATACCTGTTGTCGATGTCACCACTGAGAATGGCCGACGCTTATTATTGGTGCAGGTTGATGGTGATGGGGCTAGCAATAAAGCCGAGATTCCGGGAACACCGCTGGCGATAAAAGTCATTCAGGATTATTTTTTAAAAAAATATAACCTACCATCCACAGTTTCCATAATTGAAGGAGAAGCAGCAAATGGCGACTCATCAGGTAAGCTTACTGAAACCGAGAAAGTGGCAAGGGATATTTTTAAACTGAAAAATGTTGAGATAGCCAGCCATTCCTATAGTCATCCATCAGCATGGTTTCAAAAGAACTATATTGATGCTAGGGGTGATGATTTTCACCTTCCTATTCCTGGATATGAATTTAACTTGGAACGGGAAATCACCGGTTCAGTAAAATATATTAATAAAAATTTAGCGCCTGAGAAGAAGCAAGCTCGTGCTTTTTTCTGGACCGGTGATGGGTTGGCAAATACAGAGGCTTTAGCTCTGACGCGCTCGCTTGGATTAGAAAATATGAATGGGGGTGGTGCGACTATAAGCAAAGATGAAAAAACGACTACACGCGTCCCCCCTCTTGGTTATGTGATTAATAATCAACTTCAAGTATATGCTCCAATTGCAAGTGATCATGTTTATACAAACAGTTGGCAAGGTCCTTTTTATGGATTTAATCGGGTCATTGAAACTATGCAGCTCACCGATAGCCCGCTTCGCCTAAAGCCACTGCATATTCACTATCACTTTTATTCGGGAAGTAAAATAGCATCCATCAATGCACTAAAGTCTGTTTACGATTGGACCATTAAACAGGAATCCAGGGCTATTTGGGTGAGTGAGTATGCGCAGAAGGTTAATGAATTCCAGAGCATTAGCCTGTCTCGCAGTATAGATGGCATTTGGGATATTAGAGGACTGAATACATTACGCACATTACGCTTGCCAGTATCAGTAGGATGGCCTGATTTAAAGAGATCCAAAGGGGTAATTGGAGTGCGTGACATAAAACAGGGGCGCTATGTGCATCTTCTGCCTAATCATGGACAAGTTCTGTTGTATACAGCCCCTAAATTCCCATTATCCACCTATCTCCTGCATAGCAATGGAGAGATCAAAAAATGGCAGGAGACTGCAGAAGGAGTTAATTTCCACCTACATGCTCATACGCCATTAGAGTTGGTCATAGCATCCTCAAAACCTAAATGCTATATTAAATGGGCAGGTGGTACGTTAGACGGGCAACAACAAAATCGGAGCTGGAAATTTATTTTTCCTATAGCTAATCCTGGGAATGCCTCGCTAGCTTGCAATTAAAAAGGCTATGTCTGCATTAATAGTTGAAACTGATTTTCTCGTCCGAGAGCGGCCTGGAGCCCAACGATTGGCGAGTTGTGCTCACCCCAGCGTTCCAACCATCTACGCAGCCCAGATAATTTTTTAAATACTTGGGCGACCCCATGAAATCTTTTCATCCACTGCTTGAGTCGGCTGTCGTAGGCATTAACGTTCTGGATATGGTAAATACCAGCAATGACTCGAATCCCAGCAGAGAGATTGACGGGGCGATGGGTAATTCCGAGGCTATGAGCCACAGATCGGTAAAGCGAAAGCGGGACACCCATCTTCTGGCGCAACTTATCGGCAAACGGCGGAACGACCAATACTCCACCAACGCCGGCACTGTCAAATACCTCCTGCAACAGCGCCCTCTCTTCTTCAAGCGATCGGTTCGCCCGATTACGCAGATTACGCTTGGCAACGGGCGCAGCCATTCTTCCAGTGGTTCGTTTGCAGTAATTTGTATGCAGTGTGCAGGTCTTGCCTTTTGATCGACAAATAGTAATGGCCGTCTGGAGCAGACTCAGACCCAATTCGAGTGGCAGCAGTAAAGCCTGTGCGCTACGCAGTTCATCGACTGTTTTAGCGATCCGTACCGCATTTCGGGCCAATTCAAGATGCTCTTCACCACTTTGGTCTTGCCATAATTGTCATCCATTTACGTGAGCCTAGACGACTTATTATTACATCTTATAACGCGAAATAGAATAAACAATATTCTTTATAAAACAATATGTTATGAATTATAAATTTAAACGCGATTATGAGAAATACTTTTTGAGTAGACTCTACATAGAGATGGGGCACTATTGCCTGAGCTCAGGAGATCAGCGTTCAAAGAACACTAGATACTTCAAATCAATGATAATTATAGAATCTCTCGAATCAAGCTTCGGCAATGTCAATAATCAAAACTACAGTTACCCAGTGAGATTGGGTTGATCAGTTGTGCGGCAGCGAGAGCTGCCTTGTTTTTTACTCGCATTTATTGTATCTTCCTTCTTGCTACCAGTGAGCAATTGTGCTCCAATGATAGCGTGTAATACATATAAGTTTCCCTCTCACGAGGGCTACCGTCGGATAGGCGGAAAATAACGCTTGCGGAGATATGAGTCACGCAGCAAGGCACTCACAGCCCAAGAACCCATCAAAGCGACTATACAGGTCAGCGTATAGCGCGTAGGAATCTCCCGCATTCAGGCAGGGGAGGATATCAATAACAGTTGAATCGGGACGGACCGACTGCGAGTATGTGCTTAAGGCTATGCACAAATGGTAGCGATCTTCAACTGCCCACAGCGTCGTTCATTCAAGTCTGAAGTTGCGCAGCGATTTGCATCGCTGCTTTATCGGAATGGGCATTCCATCCGGCCAAGAACAAGATGGTCTAGCTGATATGCTCAGCTCGCAAAAGACAAGTAATTAAATAGCTATTTTCACTACCGAATAGCCAAACTAGGCTGACAGATTCAATGACATCATGTACTGTCAGTCTAGGGTTTAATCACAAAAATAGATAATTTTATTTTGATGATTAACTATTTGTTCTGAATGAAATTCTTACTCAAAAAGTATATAACGAAATAATTCAATTAAGTATTAGTACATTTTAGATTACTGCTAAGTTGTCCTAATGACCTCGACTTCTAAGTTTCTGGATGGCAGTAAGCTGAGCTGCAGCTTCAATTAGCTCTGCTTGCGCACGTGCATATTCAATCTCAGATGTTTTATTTTTCATAGCCTCTTCAGCTCTTCTCTTAGCTTCTAAGGCTTTGGCTTCATCTAGATCTTTGCCACGTATTGCAGTATCGGCTAATATTGTTATCACGTCTGGCTGGACTTCTAACATGCCACCTGATACGTAAACTGCCTCCTCATCTTTTAAAGGAGCTTTAACTCGTACCATACCAGATCTAATACGAGTAAGCATAGGCGTGTGATTAGGAAAAATACCGACTTCTCCCATAAGTGCAGGAACAACCATAAACTCTGCTGGTCCAGAATATATTGATTCCTCAGCGCTTACTATATCCAGATGAAATATCGTGCCCATTTGGTTTATCTAACTTTAATTATTGAATCGTTTTGGCTTTCTCAATCACTTCTTCGATTCCACCAACCATATAAAAGGCTTGCTCTGGTATATCATCAAAATCACCATTAACAATTCCTTTAAATCCTTTGATTGTTTCCTTCAACGATACATATTTTCCTGATGAACCAGTGAATACTTCTGCAACGAAGAATGGCTGTGATAAGAATCTCTGAATCTTTCTTGCTCTGCTCACAGTTAGCTTATCTTCTGGTGAAAGTTCATCCATACCAAGAATTGCAATAATATCGCGCAACTCCTTATATCGTTGCAATGTTTGCTGTACTGCACGAGCAGTATTGTAATGATCTTCTCCAACGATCATAGGATCTAATTGTCGGGAAGTAGAATCAAGTGGATCAACTGCAGGATAAATCCCCAACGAGGCAATATCACGCGACAATACAACCGTAGCATCAAGATGTCCGAATGTTGTAGCAGGCGAAGGATCAGTTAAATCGTCCGCTGGAACATAGACAGCCTGTATGGATGTAATAGAGCCAGCTTTAGAAGATGTAATACGTTCTTGCAAACGCCCCATTTCTTCTGCTAGCGTAGGTTGATAACCTACAGCAGAAGGCATTCGTCCTAATAACGCAGATACTTCTGTTCCAGCAAGTGTGTAACGGTAGATATTATCTACAAAAAACAAAACGTCACGTCCCTCATCACGGAAAGACTCCGCCATGGTTAACCCAGTTAATGCCACACGCAAGCGATTTCCAGGGGGTTCATTCATTTGACCATAAACCAGAGCGACCTTATCCAATACATTGGAATCTTTCATCTCATGGTAAAAGTCATTACCTTCCCTGGTTCTTTCTCCAACACCCGCGAATACTGAGTAACCACTGTGCTCTATCGCAATATTACGGATCAACTCCATCATATTCACTGTTTTTCCTACACCTGCCCCGCCAAACAAACCAATTTTCCCGCCTTTAGCAAACGGACAGATTAAATCAATTACTTTAATGCCCGTTTCTAATAACTCAGTTGATGCCGAAAGTTGATCAAATGCCGGTGCAGCACGATGGATGGGCATACTTTTATCAGCACCTATGTCACCCATTTCATCAATAGGTCTACCCAACACATCCATAATACGACCAAGCGTTTTCGTACCCACAGGAACGGTTATCTGCTTTTCCGTATTTACAACAATCATCCCCCGCCGCAATCCTTCTGAAGATCCGAGTGCAATCGTTCTTACGATTCCATCGCCCAACTGTTGCTGTACTTCAAGTGTTAATTCTGTGCCTTCCATTATCAGTGCGTCATAAACATTAGGAACACTTTCCCTCTGAAATTCAACATCAATGACTGCACCGATACATTGAACAATTTTACCCTGGCTCATTATTGTTCCCTAAAACTAAAATATTGATTAAACAGCGGCTGCACCGCCAACAATTTCTGATAATTCTTTAGTAATTGCGGCCTGACGAGATTTATTGTAAATCAATGTCAATTCATTAATTAAATTACCTGCATTATCTGAAGCAGCCTTCATAGCAACCATTCTAGCAGATTGCTCTGATGCCATATTTTCTGTAACTGCCTGATAGATTAATGCTTCAACATATCTGACCATAATATCATCTATTATCGGCTTCGCTTCAGGCTCATATAAATAATCCCATAATTGTTTATGGTTGGTTTCCTTCACACCTTCGCCAATGCGCTCATCGGATAATGGCAATAACTGCTCCATCATGGGCTCTTGCTTCATCGTATTAACAAAACGATTATAGAAAATATAGACTCTATCAAAACGATCTGCAGTATACCCATCAAGTACAATCTTTATAGCACCTATCAATTTCTCGATATTTGGTGTATCGCCAAGACCTATTATCTGAGAAATAATGTTTGCTCCAATGCGTCCCATAAAACCCAGACCTTTGTTGCCAATGCAACATACTTCTATTTGCTCGCCTTCAGCTTCCCAGGTACGCATTTGATTTACAACTTTACGCAAAACATTAGTATTAAGCCCGCCGCACAAACCTTTATCTGAGGTTACTACAATAATGCCAATACGTTTTACCGTATCGCGCTCTATCAAAAAAGGATGACGATATTCCGTACTCGCACGACTCATGTGAGCCGCCACATTGCGAATTTTCTCCCCATATGGTCGTGCTTTTCTCATACGCTCCTGAGCTTTACGCATTTTTGATGCAGCAACCATCTCCATAGCACGAGTAATCTTCTGCGTATTCTTAACGCTTCGGATCTTATTGCGTATCTCCCTGCTTCCAGCCATCGGTTAATATGTCCCGTTTTTCTTGAATTCTTCAATTGCTTCTGATAATGCTTGCTCAGTCGCTTCATCCATATTTTTGGTTGTTTCAATCTTATCCATGATTCCAGCGTGCTGACTACGCATATAGCTTCTCAAAGCAGATTCAAATGCCAAACCTCGCTTGACTTCGACATCATCAAGATATCCTTTATTCAGTGCAAATAGAGTCAATGCCATCTCTGATACACTCAATGTAGCAAATTGTGATTGCTTCATCAGCTCGGTTGCCATCTTTCCTCGCTCAAGCTGCTTACGTGTTGCTTCATCCAAATCTGATGCAAACTGTGCAAAGGCAGCCAGTTCTCGATACTGCGCTAACGCTAATCGTATCCCTCCGCCAAGTTTTTTAATTACTTTGGTTTGTGCCGCACCGCCTACACGTGATACTGAGATACCTGCATTAATAGCAGGACGAATACCTGCATTGAACAAGTCTGTTTCAAGAAATATCTGTCCGTCAGTAATGGAAATTACGTTCGTAGGCACGAATGCAGTTACGTCACCTGCTTGTGTTTCAATAATTGGCAATGCTGTTAACGAACCTGTTTTTCCTTTAACTGTGCCATTAGTATATTTTTCAACATAAGCAGCACTCACTCTGGCTGCACGTTCAAGGAGACGAGAATGTAAATAAAATACGTCCCCTGGATAGGCCTCCCGACCTGGAGGTCGGCGGAGTAATAAAGATATTTGGCGATAAGCCCAAGCTTGCTTAGTTAGATCATCATATACGATGAGCGCATCTTGTCCTCTATCACGAAAATATTCACCCATTGTGCAGCCTGAGTAGGGGGCTATAAATTGCATTGCAGCTGACTCGGACGCCGATGCCACGACGACAATTGTGTATTCCATTGCGCCATGTTCTTCTAGCTTGCGAACGACGTTAGCAATTGATGAAGCTTTTTGCCCAATTGCCACATAGATGCAAATCATGTTCTCACCTTTCTGATTGATGATTGCATCTATTGCAACAGCCGTTTTTCCGGTCTGGCGATCCCCAATAATTAATTCGCGCTGCCCCCGCCCAACTGGCACCATGGAATCAATAGCTTTAAGTCCAGTTTGAACCGGCTGATCTACAGATTGACGCCATATAACACCTGGTGCAATTTTCTCTATGGGCTCTGTTCCCTGTGCAGTGATAGGTCCTTTCCCATCTATGGGTTGTCCTAATGCATTAACTACCCGCCCTAACAAGCCTTCACCAACTGGAACTTCTAATATCCGCCCTGTACATTTGACTGTATCGCCTTCAGTGAGGTGCTCATATGCACCCAGAATAACCGCACCGACTGAATCCCTTTCTAAATTAAGTGCCAAACCGAAGGTATTGCCTGGGAACTCAAGCATTTCACCTTGCATTACATCTGTGAGTCCATGAATTCGGACGATTCCATCCGTTATTGATACAATGGTACCTTGAGTGCGAACCTCCGAAGAAATTGAAAGTCCTTCAATCCTATTTTTAATCAGCTCGCTGATTTCTGCTGGATTTAACTGCATTTTAATAACTCCTAGCTTTTGAGGGCAACAGACATGGTTTCGAGTTTACCGCGTACGGAGCTATCAATAACTTCATCGCCAATTACTATCTTTACTCCGCCTATTAACTCTGGATCTATGTTTACTTCTGCTTTGATTTTACATTTGAATTTATTTTCAAGCACCGAAACTAATTTCTCTAATTGATCATCTGAAATAGCGTACGCTGAAATAATGTTTGCCTCTAGTATCCCTTCATATTGAGCCTTTAGTAGTTCATACAAGCCACTCAATTGCGGAAGCACTTCTAAACGATTATTTTCAATCAATAGAGTAACTAAATTTCTCCCTTCATTATCGAGCTCATCTCCACAGATTTCTAAAATTATTTCTGATAGCTTATCTGTTGCTATGCTTGGATTAGTCACAAGGGCTTGTATTTGTTTTACAGAGGTGACATCTGTAATAACTTTCAGCATATCTGACCAAGACGATAATGTATTCTTTTCTTTTGCTAACTTAAATACTGCCTCAGCATAAGGTCTAGCAATTGTTATTTCCTCAGCCATTACTTCAACTCTTCTTTTATAGATGCAAGTAGATCAGCATGCACTCTGGCATTCACCTCGCGACGCAATATTTTTGTCGCTCCTGCTAACGCCAAGTCCGCAATTTGTTGACGCAACGCCTCTTTTGCTGCAAATACTTCATGCTCAATTTCAGCCTTGGCACCAGTCAATATTCGCTCGCCTTCGATCTTCGCATTTTGCTTGGCTTCTTCAACAACTTCTGCTGCTCGCTTCTCAGCTTGCGTGACAATTTCTGCTGCGCGTTGCTTGGCTTCTTTCAATACTTCTGAAGATCTCTGACTTGCAAGTTCTAGTTCTTTTTTACCACGCTCACCAGCAGCTAAGCCATCAGCAATTTGCTTTTGACGTTCCTCAATTGCACGCAATAGTGGTGGCCACACGAATTTGATCGTAAACCATATAAATACCGAAAAGGCTACTGCTTGTGATATGAGTGTAAAATTAATATTCATAGCCAGCTTCGTGTAAGTTTTTTATTAAATACGAATGAGTATTATTGAACTACCGCTAATAGGGGATTACCAAAAGCAAATAGCATTGCCAAACCAACAGCAATAATGAATGAAGCATCCGTCAAACCTAATAATAAAAACACTTTACCTTGCAAGGTTGGAATCATTTCTGGCTGGCGTGCAGCACCCTCAAGAAATCGACTACACATAATGCCCACACCAATACATGCACCCGCTGCACCGAGCCCAATCATCAAACCAATGCCGATACCGGTGTAAGCTTGTATCATTGCGAGAAATTGCAAGTTTTCCATATTTTTCCCTTCCTTAAAAAAATTTATGTAAAAAAATCTTGTGTCTAATCTATTTAATGTGATTCATGCGCCATTGAAAGATAAACCACTGCTAGCATCATAAAGATAAATGCTTGTAGCGCAACTATAAGTATATGAAAAATTAGCCATCCTACACTCAGAATCACGCTAAAAAAGGATCCCGTAACACCAGTCGCAGCCCACATACCTAGTAGTAGAAAAATAATCTCTCCTGCGTATATATTTCCGAAAAGCCGCAAAGAATGGGATAGCGGTTTAGACACATATTCAATCATGTTAAACAGTAAATTCAGTGGCCACAGTATGGGATTTTTACCAAATGGCGTGCAAAATAGCTCATGCATCCAACCACCTAATCCTTTAACCTGAATGTTAAAGAATATCATTAGTAACCATATTGAGAGCGCTAATGCAAAAGTGGTGTTGACATCCGTGGTTGGAACACTACGCCAATTATGCAACCCAAACACGTGCTCATATATCCAGGCCATAATATCGATAGGTAAAAAATCCATCATATTAAGCAACAATACCCAAACAAAAATAGTTAATGCTGCCGGCGCTATGAATGTATGCCTATTTCCATGAAATGTATTTTTTACCTCGAAATCAACAAATTCAACGAGTAGCTCTACAAAAGCCTGTCGTTTAGTAGGCACGCCAGGGGTTGCTCGGCGAACGATTAGCCATAAGAAACCCATTCCCAGCACACCGAGAATTACTGACATTACCAATGTATCTACATGTAATGTCCAAAAGGGTTCTTCTCCTACTGATTTAGTTAAATTAGTAAGATGATGGGTTATATACGAGGTTGGAGTAAGCTCAAGATCTGATGCCATTATTGAATTATCTGTTATCTAATTTTGTCATTTAATATCTTTAGAATCATTTGTTACAAATAAAGCCATGCTAAAGATAATTACTGTCATGATAAATACCCCGATAAACGCGGTTGGATTAACTTCTTTATACGCTGCAAATACAGCCCAAAGAGAAGCTATTATTACAATGATTTTTACTGCTTCTGCTCTTAAAGCCGTGCGTATCGCGCCACCTGCTGTATATCCTTTATGACTCGAGATTATGAGTGCATAAATTGTAGAAGATATTACACTGACCATTCCTCCAAGGAATCCTGAAACAGCACCATGTAACCCTAATATCCACCCAAATACTAGCGCCATAAATGCTGTTAACAGCACTTGCCAGCGGATCACTACGTGCAGTGATCTATTTCTTATCCAAGGCATATAAATTATTATTACCCTCGCTCAGAACCGAAAAAGTATGCAGCTACACGCTCATATAAAAGAACGCGGATTCTACCCTGCTAGGCCTCATCAGTCAACGCAGAATGATTCAATTTCGTACTATTAATATGAAATAAGCAGAGATCATCTGATAGATTCCAAAATGTTTAGCGGAATAGATCAAGCATTTTTCATTTCAAGCGCAGTAATCGACTTTCAACCACAAAGTGGTTGAAAGAAATATGGCAATGTCAATAAAAAAATCAGTTATATATAATTCTTTTTCTGAAAGAAAGTAGAAGAAGTATGCCATTAAAACGAGCTTCCTCTACACGTCAAGATTAGTTACTCGCAATGCATTTTTTTCAATGAACTCTCTACGTGGCTCTACTATATCACCCATGAGCGTTGTAAAAATTTCATCAGTGAGAATACTGTCTTCAATTTGAGCACGTAACAAACAGCGGTTAGCGGGATCCATGGTGGTCTCCCATAATTGTTCTGGATTCATTTCGCCTAATCCTTTGTAACGCTGAATATTTACCCCTTTTTTTGCTTCTTCCAACAACCAATCAAGCGCTTCCTTAAATTCACTAATCGACTGCTTTTCCTCTCCGCGCTTGACTATTGCATGATCCTCTATTAAACCGCCAAGAACTTGCGCTGCTTTTTTTATTTGTGAGAAATCACTACTTTGGAGAAAATCCTGATCAAGATAGCTGATCTGAACATTACCATGATATACGCGAGTTATCTTAAGGCGGAATTGCTCAAATACATCATCGAATTCTGCAACGATTTCAACATCATGAAGTAATGAAGTGAGCTTGGCTGCGCTATCCACTGTTGACATCTCATTACTTAAATCGATATCTGGTTGCTTTAGCAAGGCGTACAATACGGCACTGTCAATAAGCCGGCTCATCCGCTCGATAACCGCTTCCGCCAGCAAATACTCACGAGCAATATTTGCCAGAGTTTCTCCTGTAAGAGGAGGTTTGCTTTCATGAGTATAAAGTTCAGCATTCGTTAACGCTAACCCTAGCATGTATTGTTTCAGCTCATAATTATCCTTGACATAACGCTCCTGTTTCCCATATTTTATTTTGTAAAGTGGTGGCTGAGCAATATAGATATGTCCACGTTCAATCAATTCAGGCATTTGCCGATAGAAAAATGTCAGTAACAGTGTACGGATATGCGAGCCGTCGACATCTGCGTCAGTCATGATAATGATACGATGATAACGCAGCTTGTCCGGATTATATTCATCTTTACCAATACCTGTTCCGAGGGCTGTAATCAGCGCAACGATTTCCTGTGAGGAAATCAATTTGTCAAAGCGAGATTTTTCGACGTTCAGTATTTTACCTTTGAGCGGCATGATCGCTTGAAATTTCCGGTCCCGCCCTTGTTTTGCCGAACCACCAGCAGAATCCCCCTCCACCAGATAGAGCTCACAGAGCGCTGGATCTTTCTCCTGGCAATCAGCAAGCTTTCCAGGTAACCCCATGCCATCTAACACTCCTTTTCGCCGGGTTAATTCTCGTGCTTTTCTGGCAGCTTCGCGGGCTCTCGCTGCATCAATGATCTTGTTACAGATTGTTTTAGCATCGCTCGGGTATTCCAGCAAAAACTCCGACAGTTTTTGTGCCACGATTTCTTCTACGACAGGGCGCACTTCAGATGACACTAGCTTCTCTTTGGTTTGTGAAGAAAACTTAGGTTCGAATAACTTAACTGATAACACACAGGTCAAGCCTTCACGCATATCGTCACCTGTGGTATCAACCTTGGCTTTCTTGGCCAATTCGTTTTTTTCAATATAGCTATTAAGCGTACGCGTCATCGCAGCACGCAAACCAGTCAGGTGAGTGCCACCATCCTTTTGGGGAATATTATTGGTAAAACACAAAACTTGTTCGGTGTAGCTATCATTCCATTGCATCGAGACTTCCACTGCAATATTTTCCTTCACGCCCTTGGCATAAAAGATGGCAGGATGCAAGACAGTTTTGGTTCGATTGATGTATTCGACAAAATTACGAATACCACCTGCAAAAGCAAATACTTCTTCCTTATCGTTACGTTGATCAATCAGTTTAATTTTGATGCCATTATTAAGAAAAGAAAGCTCACGTAATCGCTTTGCGAAGATGTCATAGTGAAAAGTTATATCACTGAAAATTTCCTTATTTGCCAAGAAATGAACTTCAGTTCCATGCTTTTCAGTTTCACCGGTAATCGCGAGGGGTGAAAGCGGCACACCTTCATGAAATTCTATATGATGAATTTTCCCTTCTCGGCGAATTGTCAGACGCAGCCACTCAGATAACGCATTCACTACCGATACGCCGACACCATGCAATCCTCCAGATACTTTGTAAGAATTATCATCAAACTTTCCGCCTGCATGTAATTCAGTCATCACGATTTCTGCAGCCGATCGTTTTAGTTCATCATCCCGCTTTATTCCAGTGGGAATACCTCGGCCATTGTCGTGCACACTGACAGAGTTATCAGAATGGATAATCACGGTGATTTCGTCACAGTAGCCTGCCAATGCTTCGTCGATCGCATTGTCGACGACCTCAAATACCATGTGGTGTAACCCAGTGCCGTCACTGGTATCGCCGATATACATACCAGGGCGTTTACGAACAGCATCAAGTCCTTTTAGAATTTTGATGCTATCTGAATCATATTCACGAGATTTGCTGAGGGGGTTTTCGCTCATTGTGCTTGATCACTTTTAGTAATGCTTGTTGAAAAAATTTTTTGCCGAATAATTTTGAAATTTTTTATAGTCGCATCGGCATTACGACATATTTAAAATGATCATTCCCTGGAATGGTAATCAAAGTACTGCTATTGGCATTTTCAAAAGCACATTGAACGCTATCACTATTGAGATTATTTAGTACATCCAATAGATAAGTAATATTAAAACTGATATCAATAGTATCCTGGTTATATTCGATTTCGAGATCATCTTGAGCTTCTTCTTGTTCACTATTCTTGCAAACAATACTCAATGTACCGTTTGAAATAATCAATCTTACACCACGAAACTTTTCACTCGCATTGGAGAGGATGGCAACTCGTTGCAATCCTTGCAGAAAATTCAAGCGATTTATATTGAATTGCTTAGTATTATTTTCAGGAATAGCGCGATTGAAATCGGGAAATTTCCCTTCAATGACTTTGGAAAACAATACCGTATCAGAAAAGGCAAAGCGTACTTTTTTTTGAAAGATTTCTATGACAATAGGTTTTTCACTATCAACAAGTAACTTTGAAAGTTCCAGCACTGTTTTCCGGGGGATGATTGTTTCCTTTCTCTCCCATTGATCTTCCAATTCAATAGAAGCATAGCCAAGACGATGACCATCGGTGGCGATCACTTTTAGGTGCTTGCCTTCGACTAACAGTAATAAGCCATTTAGATAATAGCGAATATCCTGTTGTGCCACTGCATATTGGACTAAGTGCAGAAGATTTTTAAATTCTTGTTGCTGAAGTGTCAGTGTGATCTCAGGCACGTCCTCTTTAGCCATTCTCGGAAAATCATCTGCAGGAAGTATTTGCAGACTGAAGCGGCTTTTCCCCGCGTTTATTTGTAGTCGATTTTCGCGTTTTGTTAAGGTAACTTCAGTATTGGAAGGAAAAGTACGCAGGATATCTAACAGCTTTTTTGCTGAAACGGTGACTGCGCAGAATTCCTGAGCGACTAATGTTTCAGTACCTTGTGAAGTTGAATACGTTTCGATTTCTATTTCAAGATCAGTGGTTACAAAAATAATTTTTCCACTCTCTTCCTTGATTAGCACGTTGGAAAGTATTGGCAAGGTATGACGCCGTTCGACAATTCCACT
The DNA here is from genome assembly GCF_900107335.1 of Nitrosomonas sp. Nm58. NCBI lineage: Bacteria > Pseudomonadati > Pseudomonadota > Betaproteobacteria > Nitrosomonadales > Nitrosomonadaceae > Nitrosomonas > Nitrosomonas sp. Nm58. Next base: position 21,071 of record NZ_FNPQ01000002.1, read on the forward strand.
AACTGCTTGCAAAGGTTTGAGCAAAAGATCCCGGTTGGCTTTTATTAAATTCATATTTTAAACTTTAATAATAGTATATAAATGCAGGTCAATTCCGGTATATCTCTAAAAATAGATTAAATATCAATCATCTGAATAAAATTTCTGCCCGGTATAAGATAACGACTTGACTTGGATAATTTGTGGATAAAATTAAGCAATTACTTTTATTTCAAGTTATCCACAAATTATTCAGATTTTTCTCACAAGATATCGGCATCAACCGCGAAGGATGTGTAATAAAGCATTATAATCACGACTTATAGTGGGATCAGAAGCCCGTAATTCCGTAATTTTCCGGTAGGCATGCAGTACAGTCGTATGGTCTCTTCCGCCAAAAGCTTCACCAATATCTGGCAAGCTTAATTGCGTAAGTTCTTTGGCAACGGCCATGGCAATCTGCCTGGGCCTTGCCACGATGCGCGTACGTTTTTTAGAGTACATTTCAGCTACTTTGATTTTGTAGTAATCAGCAACGGTTTTTTGGATATTCTCGATGGAGATTTGGCGGTTCTGGACAGCTAACAAATCCTTCAATGCTTCTTTTGCCAGCTCCAAGGATATAGGTTGGCCTATAAAGCGTGAATAAGCCAGTATTCGCTTCAGAGCACCTTCCAGTTCACGAACATTTGAGCGGATATGTTTAGCAACAAAAAAAGCGACGTTTTCATCCAGAGCAATTTTTTCTATTGATGCTTTCTTTAATAGAATAGCTACACGCATTTCTAGTTCTGGTGGCTCAACCGCAACCGTTAAGCCCCAGCCAAACCTTGATACAAGACGTTCCTCTAGCCCCGAAATTTCTTTTGGATAGCTATCACAGGTGATGATGACTTGTTTATGGGCTTCGACGAGTGTATTGAAAGCATAGAAAAATTCTTCTTGTGTGCGATTCTTGCCACCAAAAAATTGCACATCATCAACAAGCAAAACATCTAGCGAGTGATAATACAGCTTGAATTTATCAAATGATTTATGCTGGTAGGCGCTGACCACATCAGAAACATATTTTTCGGCATGAACGTAGCGTACCTTTGCTTCGGGATCGTTTGCTAAAACATAATTACCAATAGCTTGAATTAAATGCGTTTTACCTAAACCAACGCCACCATAGATGAATAACGGGTTGTATGCGATCCCGGGGCGTTCAGCAACCTGAATGGCACCCGCACGGGCAAGTTGGTTAGCTTTGCCGGTAACAAAGCTATCAAAAGTAAAATTTGGATTAAGATGACTGGCGTTTCTTTTTTTCGATGCAGGCTTGGCAGCAATGGTTTGGACAGAACGGTTGCTTACATTTACATTGTGTAGGTTTTCATCATTAGAGGTTTTTGCTTCAGCGGTGTTTCCAAGTATTAATTGAAAGTGAATTTTCTTGGAAAAATGTTGCTGAGCCATTACCTCAATATGAGGTATGAAATTGTCTTTAACCCACTGCAGCACGAATCCATTTGGCGCAATCAATACTGGTTGATCGTCACAACCCTCGGAAGTGTCTAATTGTAATGGTTTAATCCAGGTATTGAATTGCTGAGCATTGAGCTCTTTCTTGAAGTGCTTAAGACAGGAGTACCAGAAAGTTTCTATTGCCTGCATAGGTGGAAGATTCTAGTTAATCTGAAATTTATTTTAAACTGCAATTTTTTCATGGGGTATTCTACACTGTTGTTTGAAGACGCGCCGAAACCTCATTTCTAATTATCAATAACAGATTGATAATTAGAAATAAAATCAGGGTATTTCCACTTATAAAGATGAAAATGGATACCAGATTTCTGGGAGGTCACTGTTTTGTGGATAACAATAGTATAATAGAGGACTATTGATTTAGTCTTTTTTCATGTGGTAATCAGTTTGCCTCCCCTGTTATCAATACCTTGTTGATCAAAAACGAAACCGCTTCTCGAGTCTTGCTGCCAGTGCTCATGACAGCTGAACGAAATTCTGATTTAAGAAAACATATAAGGAATTGTTGATGAGCTTGGATGTCAACCCAATATCAATATCCTTACAACCTGCCGTCCATGCACATGGACTGGGTAAATGTTATCAGCTATATGCACAACCTAAAGATCGTCTAAAGCAGTTCCTATGGCGGGGAAGACGCCGATATTTTCGGGAATTATGGGCACTACAAGGAATCAATCTGGAGATCATGCCGGGCGAAGTAATAGGAATCATTGGTCGCAACGGTTCAGGTAAATCAACTCTGTTACAGCTCATCTGCGGCACATTAACACCAACCTGTGGCGAGGTACGGGTAAATGGGCGTTTAGCAGCCTTACTGGAGCTAGGAGCTGGATTCAATTCAGAGTTTACCGGGCGTGAAAATATCTGGTTGAATGCTGCCATTATGGGGTTGACCCAAGAAGAAATCGCAGATCGGATTGAACAAATTATCGATTTTTCAGAAATCAGGGATTTTATTGATCAGCCGGTCAAAACCTATTCGAGTGGAATGTATGTGCGATTGGCGTTTTCAGTAGCGGTGAGCATTGACCCTGACATTCTGATCATTGATGAAGCACTTTCAGTTGGAGATGGTTCATTTGCACGGAAGTCGTTTAATCGCATCATGCAGTTGAAGGAAAGTGGCAAGACGATCTTGTTTTGTTCCCATTCGCTTTTTCAAATCGAGTCGCTGTGTTCTCGGGTGCTTTGGATCAATCAGGGCAAGCTTATGGCAGAAGGAGATGCAAAGAATGTCGTGTCAGCTTATCAGACGTTTTTAGACAGAAGTGTGCTGGAGACAACCGAGCAAGCCTCTGCCCCCGAAGAGGAGGCTGTGTCGGCTAATTTGCCCCATACTGGCGGATATGTGTACGGGCATGCGCGTCTAGATAAAATAGATATTCAGATAGATGGGGGAACGGACAGTAACGCTATAGTCAAAAGTGGTCAATCAACAGTTGGGGTGAAAGTATCGTTTGTTTCCGATCCCGCGGTTCCCTGCCCAACAGTTGCGGTTACCCTCCATGCCATGGATGGGCGGATGCTGACAAGTGCCGCTACCTGGGAAGATCATGTCACGTTGCAGCGTACCCTGAATGGATCGGGGCAGATTAGTATTGCTTTTGAACAATTGCCTTTACTCAAAGGGGAGTATTTAATCAGCGTCTATTTGCTTTGCGAGCAGGGCATACACCTCTATGATTCAGCAAATGGTGTAGCTACCTTACGTGTACAGCAGGAAGGCAGGTTACAAGGCTATTTCGCAGTACCACATACATGGCAAGCCAATTAATGAAAAGTAATATTCTCCAGTTGGCACAGGCGTTAGTTTCAGATACACCTGAAACATCATCCACAAAAACTAACGATGGCATCGATTTGCAGCCTGAGGCAACATCTCCTTATAAAGATCTGACCTTTCCTCTCAATGTTTATGCGCACGCTTTACTGTTACAAGAAGGGCGAGTGGATTATCTGCATTACGGATTGTTTCAGGAGGGCCAAACAAATCTCGGGATGGCGCAGCAATATTTGACGAATTTGCTTTTGAGCCGCTTACCTTCCGCGCCTTGTCGTATCCTGGAAGTAGAGGTGGACTTGGGAACGATTTTTTCTTTATTCACCCAAAAAGGCTATCAGGTCCGCGGTATCGTCCAGGATGCTCAACAGATTGCACAGATACATAAGCGTCTCGGTATCCAAGCACAAGTAACCTGTCAGCGATTGCAGGATTTTGAAGCACCTTCGGGCAGTTTTGATGTCCTGCTATTTCAGGAGTCCAGCCAAGATATCGAGCCCTTGGTCATTTTTAACAAAGGGCTCGATTTGCTGCCTGATGGCGGGAGTTTGCTAATAGTCGACGAATTTGCCTTAGGTCGAGTCGAGGCTAGTGCGGAGGGATTGCATCTGCTCAGTGATCTGCTGGCATTAGCCAATCGCCTGGGATTTGAGCTGGTCGAGCAGCTAGACTTAGCTGATATGGCGGCACCCACGCTGGCTTATTGGCTTCGCGTGACAACGCTCCAGCGGGAACGATTGATGAATGATCTTTCCTTGAATGCTGAGTACCTTGCACAATTGGATGAATTTAATCGGAAATGCCAAGAAAAATATGCGTGTGGGCGATGGGGTTATGCATTGTTGCATTTCAAAAAAAAATCGAATCCTACGTGGCGTTTGCGTTTGCTCGAAGAAAATCGGGCGCCTGACATGCTTGCTCTGTTTGAGCGGATTTTTGGCCATAGCATGTCGTCTGCGATGTGGCAATGGAAATATGGTGGCGGGCGAGGCCGTGCCATAGGGGTATGGCGTCAAAACCAGTTGGTTGCGCATTATGGAGGTATGACCCGAAAAATCCTGTTTTTTGGCCAGCCACAAACGGCAGTACAAATTGGCGATGTCATGGTGGATAGCAAAGAGCGGAGTGTACTCACAAAAAGAGGCCCTTTTTTTCTTATGGCGGCTACCTTTCAGGAATATTTTGTTGGCTACGGCAAATCCATTTTAACCGGTTATGGTTTTCCGAATGAACGTGCTATGCGCGTTGCAGAGCGCCTACGTTTGTATACGAATGTTGGAGATATGTCGGAATTCGAATGGCCCGCGTTGAAAGGAACTCCACGATGGCTGACTCGATTACAGGCAGTGGATAGCTCAAACATTGAGGAAGCCCGGATCGTTACAGCTATTGATGAATGCTGGCAGAAAATGGCGGAAGATTTAAGAGAAGCATTGGTCGGGGTGCGCGATTGGCGTTATTTACGGTATCGTTATCTCGATCACCCCCATCAACGTTACCAGATCGTATTGATAATCAACCGTTTTGATGGAAAGAAACGGGGTTTGCTTGTAATGCGGCATGATTCGGAAAGTAGTGAAATCATGGATTTAGTTGCGCCATTACGAGAAATTCCGCTATTAATAGTGCACGCAAGAAGACTGGCTAAAATCAATGGTTGCAGTAAGGTGTTTTGTCGCATTACGGAAAACTTTGCACCCTGTTTTATCACCACCGGTGGCATAAGGAAAGAACTGGAAATGGCTATTCCTGCTCCTATCTGGAGTGATGCCCCAGCAGCAGAGATGCTACATAATCGCTGGTGGCTGATGAGTGGAGACACTGACTTTCGTTGATTAGGCTTGCTCCCAGCTTAAATTTCTGAAACATGTTTATTTTTATTGTTAATGGTACTCATAATTAGGTTTTGGCAGTGAAGCTATGAAAATTCTCATGGTTACGCGTGAATCCCAGGCTGATAAACGTTACGGCCTGGGGCAAAGTCTGATGCCCTTAATTGAGGAATTTCGGCTCCGTGGCATTATGGTAGATTATATTTGCCAAACTGACTTAGGGGTACGGTCAATTTTGTGGCAGCATCGGCTTCACCGCTTACTCGTTAGCCTGACCCGGATTAGCAAGACTGATACTGATTTTTTGTCTCTTCTTTATGGCATTCTTGAACGTTTTAACATGGGTCGGCTTGCTGCCAAGCAGGCGGCAAAGTATGGACACACTCATGTACATTGTCACGATCCTATCATTGCCGCGGGTTTCCGTTTTTTTGCCAGATTTAATTCAGGATGCCGCGCCATATGGGGAGTCACTGAGCATGGGTTTGGCTGCTACGCTCAGGCCATTCACGAAGATGGTGCTCGACTTGGCCGACAGATAATGCGCGTGATGCGCAATTGGGAAGCCAGTACGTTGCTTGCCGCTTCTTGGGTAATCGCACCAACCCGTAGTGGTATTGCCCAGCTTGCTGGCGATTTGGGGATTTCTCCGGCACCTGCAAGCTGGCACTCCGTGGTCCACGCACGTCCCGTGCTTAACCACTATAGCAAGGAGGCAGCGCGAAACCAACTTGGCTGGGATGACGCGGTTTATATGCTGGGGGTAGGCCGCATCGCGCCGGTCAAACAGTTCCCGCTGCTGGTCGAAGCCTGTTCCAGGTTAAAAATAAAAAAAGATCTTCAATTGGTTATCCTCGGTGAAGGAGACAGCGGGAGTCTGCAGGAACTGGCGCGGCGGCTCGGACTTAGCCGAGAAATCATGTTTGCTACCACCGAGAACATGGGTCTATACCTTTGTGCCGCCGACTTGTACGTCAGTGCCTCAGCTTCTGAATCCTTCGGTTTAGCCAATCTAGAAGCCTTGGTAGCAGGTACGGCAGCAGTTTGTACTGCAGTCGGTGGTGTACCCGAGGTAGTAGGTGGTGGCGCGCTCTTGGCTGAACCAACTCTGGAGTCGCTGACCAGGACCATACAATGCTTATTAGATGATGACGAACTTCGCAAAGCAATCGCACAAAAAGGACATGCAAGAGCCGAAATTTGGCCTAATATCATCGAGATTACAGATGCTTATGAAGCGATTTATCGACAAGCGGCAGCAAGCCAGGATAGCCCAGCTAAGGCTTTGCCCGTTACCGACTCCACTGATTCCAATTGAGAACGGAAAAATACTGGTTTTTGCACCCCACCCAGATGATGAAGTATTGGGTTGTGGAGGTACACTGGCGCTACTCCGGCAGAATAAGTGTGCAATCAAGGTCGTCTACGTTACCAATAGTACTGGCACCGACAATCTTGGTGCGGATGCTCCAGCAGTTCGCCGCCTGGAAGCAAAAGCAGCGCTCTCAGTGCTCGGCATAGACGACTTAGAATTTCTCGACGAACCTGATGGTAACTTTCGCAATTCGACCCATTTCGAAAAAAAGATTCATAGCTTGTTGCGACAATTTGATCCAGATTGGCTTTTCTTACCATCTGTGCTCGATTACCATCGAGACCATGTGTCCATCGGCCAGGCTATTCTGTCATGCTGGCAGCGTTGGGGAGGTGCTGCACGGGCATTCATCTATGAAATTTGGAGCCCACTTCCCGCTACCCTGGTGGTAGACATTGGTAGTGTGATCCATCTTAAGAAACAAGCAATCTCCAAGTATGCACTGCGACTCGCACATTGTGATTACCTCTCCGCTAGCATTGGGCTGGCCAGCTATCGTGGTCTTTATCTTCCTAAAAAGGAAAGACCTAACTATGCGGAAGCATTTGTTGAAGCCGAAAAGAGGGTAATGTGGAAAGGGCTACTACAAGCAATGCTAAGCTTGCGCTTCTACCTTGAAGGATTTTTGAGGGGTTGATTTAGCCATTTTCTTAAACCTTTTTAACTGATGCTGCATTCAAAAATGTACGAGAAAGACAATGTTACTCTTCCTCTGGTGAGCATTATCATCCGCAGTATGGATCGTCCGACGCTGTCAGATGCGTTAGATTCGGTTGCTTTACAAACCTATTCTAATTTAGAGGTGTTGGTGGTGAATGCTAAGGGAGAGCATCACTCTGAGATTGGCACAACTTGTGGGGTTTCTCCTCTGCGACTGATTAATCAGGGTGGGTTGCCTCTAGGAAGAAGCCAAGCTGGAAATATTGGATTAGTCGCTGTGCAAGGCGCATATTTTAGCTTCCTAGATGACGACGATACGTTTGACCCTGATCATTTCAGTCGCTTGGTTGCTGCGCTTAAAGCAAGCGACCAAGAAATCTTGATCTATGCAGGGGTACGCTGTATAGATCGGAGTGATTCTGAACGCAAGATCCTCAATTTATTTGCTGAACGCTATGAAGAGGGTAAATTGCTGGCAGGTAACTTTATACCTATTCACGCACCGCTAGTACCTAGCAAGTTTCTACAAAGGGGAATTTTTTTTGATGAATCGTTAGATGTTTATGAAGATTGGGATTTCTGGCTACAAATTGCCAGATACTATCGTTTTACCTTGGCTGATCAGGTGACGGCTACCTACTTCATAAATGGTGGTTCTGGTGTTAATCCAATTACAGTAGATGAAGAGAGAATGCGCCAGGCAACTCTTACCCTCTATGAGAAATGGCTGCCGCGTCTAACTTCCTTGGAATTGTGGCAGCTATCTCGTCTCTATCATGATCGTAATCGAGCGCTTCATATTTCTTATCGTGAAACAGAATTACTTAAACACAATCTTGCCGGAGTAAGCAGTGAGCTTGCCAGAGTAAGTGGTGAGCTTGCCAGAGTAAGTAGTGAGCTTGCCGGAGTAAGTGGTGAGCTTGCCAGAATCAATGATAATTTGATGCATAAACAAGCAGAACTGGTTTCTGTTTACGAGTCTTCCTCGTGGCGAATCACTGCTCCACTGCGCAAATTGGTGCAATGGTTGAGAAGTTTATAATCATTCGTTACATTCGAGAGTTTACCATGTTGAAGAAATACAGCTATCTTGCGAACTTTGTTTATCATGCAACGCGTAGCCATGGAGGAGTGACTGGACTAGCCCGCAAGGCATGGGCAATTTACCGTATGGAAGGTCATGGTGGTCTGTTACGCAGACTTCCATTGAGACGACAACAGGCACTTGCAGCAGCACGTTTTCGCAAGAATACCTATCTTGCGCGTGATTTAGTCAGTGGCGAATTGACTGATTTGCGCCCAAATGGCGGAATCGCAGTTATCGCGCATGTATACTACCCTGAATTGTTCGATCAGATGGCCATCGCACTTGAAAATATTCCCTGGACTTCCGATTGCTATTTATCGGTAACTAACGATACTGCACGCAAAGTTGTTCTTGCACGTGCTCGCCAGATTGTACGAATAGGCAAACTGGAGGTTCGTGTTGTACCCAACCGTGGTCGTGATATAGCGCCATTATTAGTCGAATTTTCTAAGGTGATCCGGCAATATCGCTATGTTTTACATATACACAGTAAAAAATCATTGTATTCAGGGCGTGAACGAGTCGAGTGGCGTGATTATCTGTTTGAGAATTTGTTAGGAAGTGAACGAAGAATAAGGCATATTTTTCAACAATTCATCAGTAATCCAGGGATTGGTTTGATTTATCCGGATACTTTCGAAGGTGTACCCTATTGGGCACATACTTGGCTGCAAAATCGTGGCATTGCACTCACGTTGGCTCAGCAATTAGCAATTGATATTGAGCATTGCAGTTATGTTGATGCTCCAATGGGATCAATGTTCTGGGCGCGGGTAGAAGCGTTGCGCCCCTTGCTTGACCTTAATCTGAGCTATGCTGATTTCCCTGAGGAACAAGGTCAAACCGACGGTACGCTTCAGCATACGATCGAACGTCTATTTGTTCCAGTAGCTCATGCAGCTGGTTTTAGTCAGCGCGTCATGCTTGCAGCCGAAGATAATACAACTTTATTCTTCAGTCCTGGCCGAAAAAATTTGCATCATTATTATGCGGTTAGCACGAAAAGTAGAATTCTATCGGCTGCTGCGAGTATGGATATTGTTTCTTTTGATATTTTTGACACCCTCCTGGTACGTCAGTGGTTTTTTCCGGATAATTTATTTGCATATCTGGATGAAATGGTTAAAACCCGCTTCGGTATTACTGATTTTGCGCGTTTACGTAAACAGGCTGAGCGGTTGGCGCGCCTTGAGTGTTCTGGAGGAGATGTCGATATAGACGCTATTTATACTGCTTTTGGTAAATTGTGTGGGCGACCTGAAGATGTGCCAGCTATACGAGCCATGGAAGAATCAGCAGAGCTCACCGCATTAAGACCTCGCGTAGATGTCAGAGAGGCAGTACAGCAGTTGAAAGCAAGAGGCAAACGTGTCGTACTGGTTTCTGATATGTATTTACCAGAAGATTTTCTACGCAGCGTCCTCGCTCAACATGGTATCGGCATGTATGATTCGCTCTATCTTTCTTGCGTAACCGGTTTGAGAAAGGATCGAGGTGATCTGTGGGCTGCCGTTGCTCAGAAAGAAAATGTGGCGCCTCAGCGATGGTTGCATGTCGGTGATAATGAGCATTCTGATTTACAAGTTCCGCTTGATTTTGGTTATGCCCACCCAGCCCATGTGATGCGTGCTGCTGATCAATTCTTTCTTTTTAACGAGGAGATGCAACGTTGGCTTCAACCCAATATCTGGCAGGAAGGGTTATTGCTTGGATTAATGGCGAACCGGATCTTTCTACCAGGCTACGCTCATGTTCCAATTTCTATTAATGCAGATGAGCGCAGCATTGAAATCAACAGCTTAAGTGATTTCGGTTATCTCGTTATCGGACCAGTATTAACTGTCTTCATGGCTTGGCTGATTGGACAAGCTCGTCAGGATAAAATTGACCTATTACTTTATGCGAGTCGTGAAGGCCATTTGTTAAAACAAGCCCATGATCTGATCGCTATGCGTCAACATATTCCTGAGGGTCAGTATTTCCTTTGTTCCAGACGAGTGGCGATGATCGCTGCCTTGCGTGATGAAACTTCAATTGGTCCATTGCTTAAGGCTCACTTTAAAGGATCATTTGCTGATCTGCTGCAAAAACGGCTGGGTATCGAGAACACGATTCCGTTCTTAGAGCGATTGGGATTAGAACGCATGATGCGTCCCGGAACGCTGCCGGAAGATTCAGCGATTTATCGCACCCAGCTCTTGGAGTGTTTAGACTTACTTACGAATGAAGCTTTGTCTGAACGAATACTCTATCAGCGTTATGCAGAGCCCCTCATAAAGGGGCGGCGCTCAGCACTGGTTGATATTGGCTATAGTGCCACGATGCAGCGTGCACTAGCTACCTTTATGAAGGGTATTGCTGGAGGTTATTATTTTGTGACGGTGGAACAATCAGCGGAGGTTGATCGGTTTGAGCAATTTGCCAAAGGATGCTTCGGTCATCGTATTAATGCTTTTCACGCTGATTTACCCATTTATCAATTTTCATTACTGCTTGAGGCAGTCTTAACGGCCCCGCAGGGTCAATTGCTGGGTTTTAGGGACGTAGCGGGAAATGCTGTGCCGCACTTCAAAGCCCTTGGCTTAGCACAACAACATTTTTCTGACCTAGAGGAAATTCACAAGGGTGCATTAGATTTTTTGAAGGATGCGCTTGATATATCAGGAGATCTTTTTGAAAGTCTTGGGCATCACTATGGAGCAGCTAATCTTCCGATACGCCAGACGATGGAATATCGCTGGAAACTAGGTATCCACACACCTGCTCTCCATGTTGAGGATAACTACTCAGGAAACGAGGAAATTTCTATATTTGAGTTTTATGATAAAAAACGCGAACGTTTTCCGGGTGTACTCGATTAGCTGATCTATATTATAGGAAGTTACCTTTTATGAGAATTAGCTATGTTAGGCCATCAAGCGAATGTTAGGTCGCAGATTTCTGTAGTGACTGTAAATTACAATGCAGGATTATTCTTAACGGATTGCCTTCAAGCGGCGCTAGAGCAAGCCCGGCACGTGATTGTGGTCGACAATGCTTCCTCCGATTCAAGTCTGGTTGAGCTAGAAAAAAGGTTTCCAGCGGAGCATCGTTTGCAAATCATTCGTCTCGATAAAAATGTGGGATTTGCTGCGGGTTGTAATATTGGCCTGAAAGCAGCCACAACCCCCTTTATCTTGTTTTTGAATCCAGATTGTATGTTGACACCCGGCGCTGTGGTGCGCCTGATGCAAGTGATGGAGGCAGATAGCCGAGTGGGTATGGTCGGTGGGCAGTTACTCAATTCAGATGGGAGTGAGCAAGGCGGTAGCCGGCGCGCAATCCCGACTCCCTGGCGTTCACTGGTGCGAGCAATAGGATTGCATCGCTTGGCTAAATATTGGCCACGCCTTTTTTTTGATTTTCATTTACATCATCAGCCGTTGCCGGAGAAACCGATTGAAGTCGAAGCGATCTCAGGTGCGCTAATGCTGGTGCGCCGGGAAGCCATCGAAGAGGTTGGCGCCTGGGATGAGGGCTATTTTCTTCACTGCGAAGATCTCGACTGGTGCATGCGTTTTCGACAGAAAGGCTGGAAGATATTGTTTGCCCCCGAAGTGCAGGTATTGCACTACAAGGGCGTGTGCAGCCAGGCCCGCCCTATTTTTGTTGCGTGGCATAAACACCGGGGGATGGTGCGTTTTTACCAGAAATTTTTTCGCGATCAATATCCCGGTATTTTGATGTGGCTCGTTACTGTGGGCATATGGGTACGTTTTGGGGCAGTTGTGGCCTTTCACACGATCAGTCATCTTGGCAGTCTATCGGGATTACGACGTGGCTGACCGATGCATGGGGGTATTTGGCGCGACCAGTTCTGTTGGAAAGTGCGTGTTATCGTTGTTAGCACAGCATGGCTGGCAGGCCGCAGCATTTTCCCGCCAGCAGATTGAAGCGGAAATCATGCTACAGAGCCCGACCGTGGCCTGGCATCAGCTAGCGTACGGGTTCTCTATGGAAAAGGGTGATAAAGAAATAACTTCATGGTTATATTTAGCGCCGATCTGGACATTGCCGGCTTACTTCGATTTTCTGGCAGCACAAGGGGCACGACGGATTGTGGCATTGTCTTCAACAAGTATTTTCACCAAAGATGATTCTTCTGACAGTGGGGAAAAAAAGGTGGCGCAACGCCTCGCTGAAGGAGAAGCAAATTTACGCGCATGGGCCGAACAGCGCGGTATCACCTGGATTATTCTGCGCCCGACACTCATTTACGGACAAGGTCGGGATAAAAATATTACTGAAATAGTCCGATTTATTCGTCGCTTTAAATTTTTTCCCTTGCTTGGGGACGCGCAAGGCTTGCGTCAGCCGGTTCATGTAGAAGATGTGGCCGCCGCTTGCGTTGCAGCATTTTTAGCAAGTAATGTAGCCAATCGGGCTTATAATATCAGCGGCGGGGAGATAGTTAGTTATTGTGAAATGATCAAACGGATCTTCAAGGCATTGGATCAGCCGACCTGTTTGTTAACGATACCTCGCTGGACTTTTCGATTGGCAGTCAATATATTGCGGCGATTACCCCGTTATCGCCACTGGACAGTGGCGATGGCCGAGCGAATGAATCGTGATCTGGTGTTTGATTGCTCGGAGGCATCACGTGATTTCGGCTATACATCCAGGCCATTTCTGTTGGTGAAAGAGGACCTGCCTTGATGGTTATTTAGAAAAATATTTTCCCGGGCGAGAAACATTACCCATAGCCTAATAACTTCTCTGCTATAAAAGCAAAAGTAAACTTGATTTTATAGTCAAGCCAAGTAATATTCCGCAACGGATAGATTTTTACATGACAGGGCAACTGATTTTTCTGGCATATTGGGTGTCCCGGAAATTCTGTTGCACATTAACATTTTTACATGAAAGCAAAAAATACGCCTTATAGCGAACTTGCAGAGATATTAATCAGTTTTAGGCGCGCATTTCGTACTGTTGGTGTTTTCAGCGCAGTCATTAATTTGCTGATGCTGATGCCAGCTTTATACATGCTGCAGCTCTATGACAGCGTATTGACAAGCCGCAACGAAATGACATTGTTGATGCTGACGTTGATCATGTTAGGCGCTTATGTATTCATGGGCGCCCTGGAGTATGTTCGCAGTTTTGTTTTGATACGGGTGGGTGCGCAGTTTGATCTGAAAATGAACAAGCGTGTGTATACCGCAGCTTTCGAGCAAAGTTTGCGGCAAGGTAATAGTAATGCGGGCCAGGCTTTGCAAGATTTGACTAATCTACGCCAATTTCTGACGGGTAACGCTTTATTTGCTTTTTTTGATGCACCTTGGTTTCCGATCTATCTTCTGGTCATTTTTCTGTTTAATGTCTGGCTGGGTGTGTTTGCTTTGTTAGGCACGGTAGCCTTGGTGTTGCTTGCCTATATCAACGAAAAAGTATCACATAAACCGCTTGCTGAGGCCAATGCCATGGCAGTGGCCTCGACGACGCTGGCTACCAATAATTTGCGTAATGCTGAGGTGATCGAAGCCATGGGCATGCTGCCCAATTTGCAAGCGCGTTGGTACAAACTCCATGGTAAATTTTTGAATTTACAGGCAGAGGCAAGCGAAAAATCAGGGGTGGTCAGCGCGCTTAGCAAAGCGACTTCGGTTGCATTGCAATCACTGATGCTGGGACTGGGTGCACTGCTGGTACTCGATGACAGTATCTCTCCTGGCATGATGATTGCGGGTTCAATTTTGCTGGGTAAGGCGATTGGTCCGGTACAGTTGCTAATCAGCGTCTGGCGGCAATTTGGAAATACTCGCAGCGCCTATGAGCGGCTGACAAAATTACTCGAAGAAAATCCTGACCGTCAGCCTGGTATGGCCTTGCCCAAACCGAAGGGCATAGTGTCGGTTGAAAATGTCATAGCAGCCCCGCCCGGCTCAAAAGTACCCGTTATCAAGGGATTGACATTTGCTCTTGCGGCCGGAGAAGTATTGGGTGTCATTGGGCCAAGCGGCTCAGGCAAATCTACGCTTGCGCGCTTGCTGGTTGGGGTATGGCCTGCTACCGCGGGTAAGGTGCGGCTCGATGGCGCAGATGTATACCAGTGGAATAAGGATGAGCTGGGGCCCCACATTGGTTATTTGCCTCAGGATATCGAGTTGTTTGCTGGCACCATTAGTGAAAATATCGCGCGTTTTGGTGAGATCGACTCTGAAAAGGTGATTCTGGCAACTAAGCGAGCAGGGGTTCATGAAATGATTCTGAGCATGCCTAAAGGCTATGATACGTTGCTGGGAGATAGCGGCGGCGGCCTTTCCGGTGGACAGAAGCAGCGTATTGGTCTGGCGCGCGCTTTGTATGGAGATCCCTCACTGATTGTGCTGGATGAGCCCAATTCCAATCTCGATGATGTGGGTGAGCAAGCTTTATTGGCGGCAATTATTGATTTGCGCAAGCGGGGTAAAACGATCGTAGTGATCACCCATCGCACCAGTATTATTGCTGGGACCAACAAGCTGCTGTTATTGCGCGAAGGTGTGCTTCAGATGTTTGGGCCAACTAATCAAGTTCTGGCTGAATTAGGTAAACAACAGCAGCAGGCGCAACAAGCGCAATTAGCACAACGGCAGGCTAAGGAACAGACTGCTTGATCAGCAGTGAATCCACGCGCAAAGAGGCAGGTTCCGGTTTGGCATCATTCACATGACTGGCAAACAGAGAGGTGTATAAAGCCGCCACGTATATGTTTAATGATTTCTTAAGTACGTAACCGTGCAGGGATAGAATAGAAATATATGAAGCTCATAAGTCAAAAAGATTCGACAGCGACTGAGGCTGCGGTCATAGATGCCGTAAGTCCGGTCCAGACGGATGAAACAACCCATGCTCGTTTCGGCTGGTGGATCGTTCTGGTTGGTGTCGGTGGCTTTTTGCTATGGGCAACCTTGGCACCGTTAGACAAGGGGGTGCCGCTATCCGGATCGGTGATGGTGGCGACTAATCGTAAAGCAGTGCAACATCAAACGGGCGGCATTGTGGATGATATTCTGGTGAAGGAAGGGGATAGGGTCAAGGCCGGTCAGGTGCTCGTGAAGATGAATGATATTCAGGTTAAGGCACTGGCAGAAGTAACGCGCGGTCAGCTCATTACTGCCAGAGCTGTCGAAGCGAGGTTGATTGCCGAGCGGGATAATAAACCTGACATTGATTTCCCCCCTTTTCTGCTTTCTTCAGTAGATGATTCCCGCGCTATCGGTAGTGTCGCGTTGCAGAAACAATTGTTCATTTCACGGAACGCGGTGTTGAAACATGAATTAGCCGCGCTGGATGAAAATATTGCGGGCCTGAGCGCTCAGTTGCGTGGCTTGGAATCTTCTCGCGGGAGTAAGGAGCAGCAACTGCAGTTTCTGAAAGAGCAGCTTGAGAATATGCGGGAATTAGCACGAGAAGGTTATGTACCGCGAAATCGTGTGCTCGAGCTAGAGCGTACGCATGCCCAATTAAATGGCGATATGTTTGCGGATACCGGCAATATCGGTCGTATCCAGCGGCAGATTTCAGAGCTTAATCTGCGCCGAATCCAGCGCCTGGAGGAGCATCAGAAAGAGGTCCGGCAACAATTGACGGATGTGCAGCGAGAGGCGGAAGCGCTTAATAGTCGACTATTGGCGCAGGATTTTGAATTGGCTAACGTTTTGGTAAAAGCGCCGGTTGATGGTATCGTGGTGGGGATAAATATCTTCACGCGCGGCGGAGTCATTGGACCGGGGTTTCGTATAATGGATATTGTTCCAACAGAAGATTTACTGGTCATTGAAGGGCAAGTGCCGGTTCACCTTATTGACAAAGTACATGCGGGTCTTGACGTGGATTTCATATTTACAGCCTTTAATCAAAATAAAATCCCGCGCATATCCGGGTTTGTGACGCATGTGTCGGCTGATCGTTTGATCGATGAGCAAACGGGCATCCCTTATTACCAGTTGAAAGCCAAGGTAACACCGGAAGGCATGAAATCGCTTACTGAATTTCAAATACGCGCAGGAATGCCCGTGGAAATTTTTGTAAAAACCGGCGAACGTTCGCTGATGAATTACCTGTTAAAACCCATTCTTGATCGAATTCATACCTCGCTTGTGGAAGATTAGCCGTGTCACTGCGCTTGTTTAAGCCATCCCTGTTATCCGTATTCACTCTTGCCTTGCTGTGGCAGGCGGGGGGCATTCAGGCAATAGGCTTATTAGAGGCTTATGAAGCCGCATTGAGGAATGACCCGACATTTCGCTCGGCTATTCATGAAAATGAAGCGGGTCAGCAAGCGATTGCGCTTGGCCGGGCGGGCCTGTTGCCAACCTTATCCGTTAGTCATATGCAGGGGATGAGCCGGGGTACACAAAAGATTGATGATGACAATCGGCTTACTCCCGATAAATCAGATCTCGATTTTAATAGCCAAGTGACGACCCTTACATTGCGACAACCGCTTTTGAATATGGAAGCAGCGGCTGCTTATAATCAAGGCTATGCACGGGCCAATTCCAGCCAAGCCAAATTTATGGGCCAAAGCTATGAGCTTGTCGTGCGATTGGTGGAGGCCTATGCGAAAACGCTGCTTGCTCAAGATCGCCTGAGCCTGGCAAAAGCACAGAATAATGCGTTAGAAGAATTAAAACGGGTCAATGAAAACATGCTGAAGCGAGGCGAAGGTACTCAGACGGATGTGCTTGAGACACAATCCAGGCATGCTTTGTCAGAAGCTCAAGTGATTGAGACGCAAGATGAACTGGATGTTGCCCGCTTAGCCTTAGAAAAAATAGTAGGGCATGAGGTGGCGCAACTTGATTCATTATCCAGCTCTTTTAAAGCACAACCGATTCATCCACCTGATTTTGAGAGTTGGCGAGAGATGGCGCTTGAACGCAATGCTGAACTGGTGACCCAGCGGCATATCGTGACATCCAGTCAACTTGATGTGAAAAAAAGTCGCGCTGGTCATACCCCTCGCGTTGATTTGGTCGCAAGCCTGAACAAACAGAATTCTGCATCTTTTATTGTGCCAAATCGTGATGCAACTTTTGCCAGCGTTGGCGTAGAAGTCAGCTTGCCCTTATATGCAGGCGGGAGAGTCGTTGCCACCACCCATCAGGCGCAAGCGAATCATGCACGTGCCCAAGCTGATTTGGATGCAATGAGTGATAAAGTTCTTGTGGAATTGCGCAGACAATATCAGCTACTGCAAAGCAGCATTAAACGAATAGAGTCACTGGAACTAGCGGTCGACTCAGCGTTTCTGCTGGTGCAAGCCACCGAGAAAAGCATTCAGGGAGGCATACGTATCAATCTTGATTTGCTGGATGCGCAAAGCCAGCTTTTTTCCGCACAGGTTGATCTGGCGGAAGCCCGGTATAATTATCTGCTTGCCTATCTACGATTACGGTTAGTGGCGGGCACGCTGATTCTTGATGACCTAGAAAAGGTTGCCACCTATTTCGTTGCAAAAAATTAATCATCATAACCTTGTCAGCTTGACCCGCAGTTTGGAATGCGTTGTTTATCAAGCGTTACTCATTGCAAGCAGCGCAACTTCGTAGCTGATCAGCGTGATGTAGCCAAACAATATTAGATAGAGCAAATGCCTGACTTGGAGTTTTGCAGTCAGTTCGACATTATGGTGAATAACGAGGAAAATCAGTGCCAGCGAAGAAAGCGCTAATTTGAAATGAACAAACTTTTCTGTGCTATCTTCAATCAAGCTTGCCATGAAGCTGTTAAGCTCTACCCCTCCCCTGGCTAGAATATTAAGTGTCAATAAGGCATCCATTGCGCTGAACAGAATGATTGCAATCGTGCATAGCATGAGATGGTTTGCATAAATATCAACATATGCGGGCCCTGTGCCCGAGCGTCGCTTGTGAATACGCCTTCCTTTCTTGATTCCCAATTGATAAGGGCAGAAAAAAGGTATGGCTGATCGACGATCCTGAGATCGCTGCTCAATGGTGGTACTCATATTAGTCATCATGGATGCTCCTAAAAAATGAATGCAAAACGATACTCATTGCCATCAATGATTAAAACTGTAGCAAAATGATTTCGAGTCGTGATTATTTGTTTAAGATTTAGTGAGTTCAAGTGTACTGGTGTACAGGTATTGCAATGAATTGAGGCCTTCTGTCAGGAAGGCCGCTGATTAATTGTCTGCACAAGCAAATTTCTGTATTGATGCTCAGGAATTCGCCTATCTGTCGGATAGGTGACAACGCCGAAATTCGCAAAGCTCGTGTTCTCGCTAATGAGCACTTCCTCAGTCCTATCTTGCCTATACTGTGAAAATAAGGTTGACATCAATGCCCATAACAGGTTGTAATACGCGGTTCTATTGGGTGAGTATTATCAATTAATTAAATTTATATATAAAAATGAAACGCACATACCAACCATCTGTTATTCGCAGGAAACGTACACACGGCTTCCTTGTACGCATGAGAACTCGCGGTGGCGCAGCAGTCATTCGCGCGCGCAGAGCCAAAGGCCGAACACGTTTGGGTGTCTAGAAGATGGCTAAGTAACATAAAACAATCGCTACCATCGAATGGTTAGGTGAGGAATTATTCACTATCTAAGAAACATCGGTTGCATAAAGCGACGGAGTTTCAGTCTATTATTCGTTTTAGGTGCACGGTGAGTGGTGAATTTCTCCAGTTCTATGTAAAACCGAGTAGTTTAGATTATCCCCGACTGGGGTTGATCGTTGCAAAAAAGCTGGAGCGACATGCAGTAAGGCGAAATCGATTGAAACGTTTGTTGAGAGAAGTATTTCGTATGCATCAGCAAGAACTGGATAAAATGGACTGTGTTTTTCGGCTACAGCGCTCATTAACTCAGATTGATTCCGTTCGTATTAGGCGGGAGGCCGAGATGCTGATACTTAGACTTAGGATGAAACAATGTCGCGATTGATGATAGGTCTTATCAAGCTATATCAATACTGCATTAGTCCTTTTTTTCCACCCTCCTGTCGTTTTAGCCCAACTTGCTCAAGTTATGCAAGAGAGGCACTGATAAAATATGGGTTTATCAAAGGAACGATATTGAGCATAGGCCGTATTTTACGTTGTCATCCGTGGAATCGGGGTGGATACGACCCTGTCCCCTAAAGACCTTTTTTAAACAAGATTATCGCTATAACTCGTTTGGCCGGATCAAGATGGAAACAAAAAAAATTGTACTGATCATCATTTTTAGCACATCGCTGTTATTTCTTTGGAATTCCTGGATAAATGAGCGGGAGAAACTAGACAAATCGGCTGCTGACTCACCGGTCAGCACAGAAAATGTACCGTCTCAGCAGAGTCGTAATGCGCCCCCTGTTCCGGGCGATGCGCTGATTTCTTCACAGTCAGATAACGCTCAGGTGCCCGGGATAGAAGAGGCACCATCAATGGTAACGCCACGTTTGCTGGCAACAGGCGAGCAAGTTAAAGTTGTTACTGATATGGTGGTAGCCGAGATTGATACCGTAGGCGGAGATCTGCGTCGCCTTGAATTACTCCACCATCCATCCAGTGAAAGTAAAAATGTCCCTTATGCATTATTGCAAAGCCAGGCTTCTCACATTAGCGTAGCGCAATCCGGGTTGATTGGAGATGGATTTCCTAACCATAAAACGGAATACAAGCTAGATTCGGATACGCATAGTTATAACTTGGCGGCTGGCCAGGACAAAGTTGTGGTTCGTCTTGTCGCTCCGGAAGTAAACGGCGTACAGGTTGCTAAAATCTATACTTTCCATCGTGGAAGCTACGTCATCGACGTTCAATTTGAGGTAAAAAATCTTGGAGAAGCAACCGTTCGACCGTTTGCTTATTTCCAGATATTGCGCGATAACGTTGCGCCTGCTGGCGCGACCATGATGATTCCTACTTACCTAGGTGCTGCCATTTATACCGAGGAAGGGAAGTTTCAGAAAATACAGTTTTCTGATCTGGACAAAAATAAGACAGATTATCCACAAAATGCAGATAACGGCTGGATTGCCATGCTGGAGCATTATTTTGTTTCAGCCTGGCTTCCCGAGCAGAAAACACCCCGGGAGTATTTTACAAAACGGATAAGTGAGAATCTGTATGCTGCGGGTGTGATCGCTCCGGTTGGCTCAATTGCGCCGGGTCAAACTGCGAGTGTGACGATGCCGCTCTATGAAGGACCACAGGAGCAAGATAAGCTTGCAGCGTTAGCGCCAGGTCTCGAGCTTACAGTCGATTATGGATGGCTTACGGTGATTGCGGTGCCATTATTTTGGCTGCTCTCGTTTTATCACGAGTGGGTTGGTAATTGGGGTATCGCCATCATTCTTCTCACGATGACGGTCAAGATTTTATTTTTCCCGTTGTCAGCAGCAGGTTATCGATCCATGGCAAGACTGCGCTTGGTGACGCCTAAGCTACAACGTATACAGGAACAGTACAAAGGCGATCGCCAACAGATGCATCAAGCGATGATGCAGCTTTACAAAGATGAAAAAATCAATCCGATGGGCGGGTGTCTTCCTATCCTGGTTCAAATCCCCGTGTTCATCGCGCTATTCTGGACACTGCTGGCTGCAGTTGAGCTACGTTATGCGCCGTTCGCAATGTGGATCACGGATTTGTCTTCTCCTGACCCTTACTACGTATTGCCTGTTCTCATGGGGATTTCAATGTTCATTCAACATAGATTGAATCCCAAACCGACTGATCCAATACAGGCAAAGGTCATGCAGATTATGCCGCTCATGTTCAGTGCATTTTTCTTCTTCTTCCCAGCGGGTCTCGTATTGTATTCGTTGGTGAACAATGTGCTATCTATTTTGCAGCAGTGGCAAATAACACGGTTGTATGGACAACCTGCTGCGGAAACAGTCAGCAAAAAGATCGTAAAAGAAAAAAGAAAATCTTAAATGTTGTTCTGTCTGGGTGAGCATCTTTTGATTCATAGATGCTCACTGATATTTTTAGAGAAGAAACCTCACTGTCACAAGCATTAAGTATTACGTTCTATCAATTCCTTTAAATAGTAAGGCTTAAAACCTTACGCTCAAGAATCGTATGCAAAGCAATGACATCATTGCTGCCATCGCCACTCCACCCGGACGAGGTGGCATTGGGATCGTCCGGATTTCCGGCAGAAATCTACAAACCATCATTGAAGCCATTCTTGGCTCGATCCCTTCTCCGCGTAGTGCACATTTAAGTCATTTTCTTGATGAAAATGATCAATCAATCGATCAAGGAATTGCCATTTACTACCCTTCCCCCCATTCTTACACTGGCGAAGATGTGCTTGAATTACAAGGTCATGGCGGTCCGGCGGTAATCAATCTATTATTATCACGCTGCCTTCACCTAGGTGCCAGATTCGCCGAACCAGGCGAATTTACCCTGCGTGCCTTTCTCAACAATAAACTCGATTTGATACAGGCTGAAAGCGTGGCGGATCTGATCGATGCGAGTACAACAGGCGCAGCACGCTGCGCCATGCGCTCGTTGCAAGGGGAGTTTTCTGCAACGATTCAGGCGCTGGTACGTGCGTTGATCGATTTACGGATGCTGGTCGAAGCCACCTTGGATTTTCCAGAGGAAGAAATCGATTTCCTGGAATCGGCGCGTGCGGCAACCCAATTACAGGATATCCGTAAAAAGCTGGAGCACGTCTTGCGTTCGTCTCGCCAAGGCAACCTGTTACAAGAAGGAGTGAACGTCGTGTTGGTAGGACAGCCTAATGTCGGTAAATCCAGTCTGATGAACCGATTGGCGGGTGATGATGTCGCCATTGTGACGGAAGTACCCGGAACGACACGCGATACCATACAGCAATTAATTCAGATCGAGGGTATACCGCTGCACATTATTGATACCGCCGGCTTGAGAGAAACTACGGATATTGTTGAAAAAAGTGGTATTGCACGCACCCACGCAGCCATCAGGAAAGCAGATCTGGTATTGTTGCTAATCGACAGCCGTTATGGCCTGACCGATGCCGATCAGCAGGTACTGCAAAGCTTGCCGGCCGGGCTACCGCTACTTACTGTTTCTAACAAAATTGATTTGGTGAGTGAAAGTGCCCGGATCGAGGAAGAACCAGGCAAGCCTATGGTTTATCTTTCTGCTAGAACAGGTGCTGGCTTAGCGCTACTGCGTGCAAAAATGCTCGAGATGATCGGTTGGCAGTCCAATATTGCAGGAGAAGGCATGTTTATGGCGCGGCAGCGACATCTGCAGGCGCTGAGCAAAGCCAGAACACACCTTGACAATGCAACCGCGTGGGTGGAAAGTGGTGGGCAATTGGAGTTATTGGCGGAGGAATTACGGCTTGCTCAACTTGCATTGTCCTCGATTACCGGAGAGTTCACCGCAGATGATTTACTAGGCGAGATTTTTTCCAGATTTTGCATCGGGAAATGACAACATTGCCAATTTTTCGGCAAAATAGCGCACCTACCCTATTGAGGCATCGGCTTTGGTTGCCTCACCGGCTAACATAAAGGGGACGTTCTGGATAAACGCGAGGAATGCAGGATCGTTACTAATCAGCAAGAATAGCTGTTCGTAAGCTAACCTTTTCATTGGAGATCATCATGTTACTCATAACAACCCCCAATATCGATGGCAAACGCATCACGAAATACTGCGGTATCGTTGCTGGCGAAGCCGTGCTGGGCGCCAATGTGTTAAAGGATCTTTTTGCAGGAATCCGGGATTTTGTCGGCGGGCGTTCCGGAACCTACGAGAAAGAACTTCAGCGCGCGCGAGCTATAGCCCTGGAAGAACTACAGGAACGCGCCCGGGAGCTCGGTGCAAACGCGGTGATTGGCATCGATATCGATTATGAAGTGCTCGGCAAGGAAAATGGCATGTTGATGGTTTCCGTTAGCGGGACTGCGGTTTTAGTTGAGAGCTTGTAAAAACCAAGTTTCGCTAAAACGCACTGTGTTCAGCCCACCTTGCTCTCGAACTGCTCGATTGCCGAGGAATTCACTACCAACAATTAGTTGGGTGGAATTTTTTCTCACTTTTACATTCAAATAGGTGTATTCCTTCGACGCAATAGAACACTTTAACCCGAATATTTCATAAATTGGCACGTGCCAATTTATGAAATATTCGGGTTAATCGGCAGAGATAATCGGGTTCTTGATCGCTTGTCACCGTTTTTGACGTTGAGTCGGTTCTTTGCTTCTTTGCAGGAAGTTGTTTATTTTTCGTATACCCGTCTATGCGACCCATCTAAAAAATGGTGAGTTAGTTCCTGGAGGCATCAACTTGATTATCAATATCAGGAGGGGGAAAAGATGAAAAAGCTGATTGTTTTAGGTAGTTTCATTGGACTATTGTTACCCTTTACGCTCCATGCCCAAAGCATGGGAGTGTTTTGCTGGAGAATTAATCCTTTTTCCGATGTTTTGTGTTTTGATATCGCAAGCAAAGGATTTGTTTTTGAGCTTACAGGCACCCAAAAAACCTCCGCTTATGAAGTCCCCTCGCATGGCGCAGCTAATTTTGACCGTCTATCTAATCGATTCCATGTTGGGTTTACCTCCCATTTAAGTGGTGGGTTCCTCGGGCAATTTTTTGTGTCTATGAACACGGAATCACTCAATGGCACTTGGACAGACATCACGGGGCTTTCTGGAAATTTTACTTTCTTAGGAGAAGGACCTTTAAACCCTGTGATATCAAGTAGTCAGGAGGGCAATTATTTGAGCCACATAGTTTCCCCATGATGTTACTTTTTGGTTTTTTTTACTACCAAGGTCGAATAGGCTTCTCCCTGCCCCGCTGTCTTGCCGACTGCAAGAGGCGGCGTCAAATATTGCGACCTTGCATCGCGCTTGCGTTTCCCCTAAAGATACGGAAGGCTGATTGCCCCATAGGTTTTCAGCCACAAACATCGCTTGTCATCATCGACCGCTGTCCGTTCCTTTCTGCCGCGAAAGAAAGGTATATGGACTAACACAGAAACGAATAGAATCATATCTAATCCTAGATTGACACTCGTTCGTTGACCTTCCTGGATCAGGGTGACAGCGGGCGGCGCCGGAGAAGAAAATGAAGCTCAACATCCTGAAAGAATTCTTCGCGAGGTTCCTTCGCACCCGCCATATTGCCCGTCATTTCCGCCGACGCGCGCTGTTGGAGAGCTTAGCTGGCACCGGTGTCAGCCGCGAGGCGCCGCCCAGCCTCACCAAGGCCCTGGTCAGCGCTGCCATCAGTGATGTGGGGGCCGTGTTCAAGCAGCTCGATAGCCACAGCGACGGACTATCCGAAGCACAGGCTGAGACCATCCGCAAGCATATGGGCCTCAACGAAGTCGAGCACGAGAAGCCGCTGCCGTGGTGGATTCACCTGTGGCACTGCTATAAGAACCCGTTTAGCCTGCTGCTGACGCTGCTGGCCGTCATTTCCTACCTGACTGAGGATATCAAGGCTACCATCGTGATCGGCTCGATGGTGGCGCTCTCGACTCTGTTGCGCTTCTGGCAGGAGGCCAAGTCCAACAAGGCTGCCGACGCCTTGAAAGCAATGGTCAGCAATACGGCCACCGTGGTCCGCCGCGACCTGTCCGAGGATGCTGCGCCAGTGTTCGAACAGTATTACGGTGTACACTTGCACGTTAGAGCCGCCCAGAGAATCGAACTGCCAATCAAACTGCTGGTGCCCGGCGATGTGATCGTCCTGTCGGCAGGCGACATGATTCCCGCGGACTGCCGAGTATTGACCGCGAAGGACCTGTTCGTGTCACAGGCGGCGATGACCGGTGAGTCGATGCCGGTGGAGAAGTTTGCCGTGCAACACGATGCCAAGGCGATCAACCCGCTGGAGCTGGACAACATCCTGTTCATGGGCACCAACGTGGTGTCCGGCGCGGCCACGGCCGTCGTGCTCAGCACCGGCAACGGTACTTACTTCGGTGCACTGGCCAGCCGCGTCACCGCCACCGACCGCGCGCCGACCTCATTCCAGGCAGGCGTAAACAAGGTGAGCTGGCTGCTGATCCGCTTCATGTTCGTGATGGTTCCCCTCGTTTTGTTCATCAACGGCTTTACCAAGGGCGACTGGATGGAGGCGCTTTTGTTCGCGCTGTCCATTGCCGTGGGGCTGACACCGGAAATGCTGCCGATGATCGTCACGTCAACATTGGCCAAGGGCGCAGTGTTTCTGTCGCGCAAAAAGGTTATCGTCAAGCGGCTCGATGCGATCCAGAACTTCGGTGCGATGGACGTGCTGTGCACCGACAAGACCGGCACGCTAACCCAGGACAAGATTTTTCTGACACGGCACATTGATGTCTGGGGCAAGGATTCCGATGACGTCCTGGAGATGGCCTACCTCAACAGTTACTACCAAACCGGCCTCAAGAATGTACTGGACGTGGCCGTGCTGGAGCACGCCGACGTTCACCGCAAGCTAGAAGTCGCCACGGCCTTCCGCAAAATTGATGAGATCCCGTTCGACTTCACCCGCCGCCGCATGTCAGTGGTGGTAGCCGAGCGCGACAAGCACCATCTGCTCATTACCAAAGGTGCGGTCGAGGAGATCTTGTCCGTTTGTACACAGGTGCGCCACGGCGATGCCAGCGAGCCGCTGACGCCCGACCTACTGACGCACATCCACGCGATGACAGCAGGCCTCAACGAGCAAGGGCTGCGGGTGGTGGCTGTGGCAGCCAAGGAACTGCCGCCCACGCAGGAAATCTATGGGGTGACCGACGAGCACGCGCTGATTCTGGTCGGCTATGTCGCCTTCCTCGATCCGCCGAAGGAATCCACCGCGCCGGCGCTCCAGGCGCTGGCCGAGTATGGTGTGGCGGTCAAGGTGCTGACCGGCGACAACGAGTTGGTCACCGCCAAGATCTGCAAGGAGGTGGGGTTGGAGCCCAACGGCGTGCTGCTCGGCTCGGACGTGGAGCGCATGAGCGATGCCGAGCTGGCGCAAGCGGTGGAGACCCACGATGTCTTCGCCAAGCTTACCCCGGCGCACAAGGCGCGCATCGTGCGGCTGCTCAAAACCAACGGCCATGTAGTCGGCTTCCTGGGGGACGGCATCAACGACGCCCCGGCGCTGCACGCGGCGGACATCGGCATTTCAGTGGACACCGCGGTGGACATCGCCAAGGAGGCAGCGGATATCATCCTGCTGGAGAAGAGTCTGATGGTGCTGAAAGAAGGCGTGGTGGAGGGCCGCAAGACCTTTGCCAACATGCTTAAGTACATCAAGATGACGGCCAGTTCAAATTTCGGCAACGTATTCTCGGTGCTGGTGGCCAGCGCCTTCATTCCGTTCCTGCCGATGTTGCCAATGCATTTGCTGGTGCAGAACCTGCTCTATGACATCTCGCAGATCGCGATCCCGTTCGATCACGTGGATGAAGAAATGATCAAAAAGCCACAGCACTGGCAGCCAAGCGACATCGGCCGTTTCATGGTGTTTTTCGGGCCGATCAGCTCCATTTTCGATATCACCTGCTATGGCGTGATGTGGTTCGTGTTCTCAGCCAATACCCCGGAAGAACAGACCTTGTTCCAGTCCGGCTGGTTCGTCGTCGGGTTGCTGACCCAAACCCTGATCGTGCACATGATCCGCACGCCCAAGCTGCCGTTCATCCAAAGCCGTGCGGCGGCGCCACTTCTGGTCATGACAGGTGCCATGATGGCCGTCGGCATCTTCCTGCCGATGGGACCGCTGGCGCACTACTTCAAGCTGCAGGCGTTGCCGCTGAGCTATTTCCCGATCCTGGTGATGATCCTGCTGGGTTACATGGCGCTGACGCAGCTCATGAAGGGCTTCTACACGCGCCGCTACGGCTGGCAGTAAGGAGATGGGCAGGGAGTAATCTACAACATCAATCTGACCGCTTTGTCCGATACGCTGGTCAGTCTCGCTACGGTGTTTCCCTGCTGGGCGGATTGATCGGCTTTGAGCGGCATCGAGGCAGCTACCTCCTCATCCGTGACCTGGACATCCCCGCTTTTTACTCTAAATTGCCTAAACTGAGGAAATGTATGTTCTGGCTAGGTTAAAATAGCCTCTGTGCTTTTCGCTTGCTTTTATATTGCCTGCGGATGAATATCTTTGACCCTAGGTCAGTAAGCAATTAAATAAAGGAACCCTTATGAAATTTCAGACCGATGATTTACGCATTATCGGCATGCACGAACTCACCCCACCGGTGGAATTGCATCGCGAATATCCTGTGACCGAGACCACGACCGAAACGGTTTACGCAGCACGGCAGGCCATTCACCGTATTTTGCATGGTGAAGAGGATCGCTTGCTGGCAGTGGTCGGCCCTTGCTCCATCCATGATGTGGATGCAGCGCTGGAATATGCAGCCCGCTTGAAGCATCTGCGCGATGTTTTCAAGGAGCAGTTGCACATTGTGATGCGAGTGTACTTTGAAAAACCACGGACCACCATCGGCTGGAAAGGATTGATCAACGACCCTGATCTGGATAACAGCTTCCATATCAATAAGGGTTTACGCATGGCGCGCAAACTGCTGCTGGATTTGAACAATCTGGGAATCCCTGCGGCAACAGAATACCTTGACTTGATCAGCCCGCAATATCTGGCTGATCTGATCAGCTGGGCAGCCATTGGCGCGCGCACCACCGAGAGCCAGGCGCACCGCGAATTGGCATCTGGCGCTTCCTGCCCCATTGGATTTAAGAATGGCACTTATGGCAACCTGAACATCGCCATTGATGCGATTGGCGCGGCTTCCCGCCCGCACCATTTTCTTTCAGTGACCAAAGAGGGGCACACAGCCATTTTTGCGACCAAGGGCAATGAAGATTGTCACATCATCCTGCGAGGAGGACGCAAGCCTAACTACGATGCAGTCAGTGTAGCCTCGGCCATTGAAGAACTATCCAAAGTCAAGCTGCCACCCTGCCTGATGATCGATTTTAGCCATGCTAACAGCCATAAGGACTATCGCCGCCAGCCGGAGGTGGCTGCCAATGTGGCCGAACAGATCGCCAGCGGAAGCCATGCCATCTGTGGCGTGATGATCGAAAGCCATCTGGTTGAAGGTAATCAGAAAGTGGAGGGCATGAAACGCGAACAACTGGTTTACGGAAAAAGCATTACCGATGGCTGCATCAGTTTTGAAACAACCGAGCAGGTGTTGTATCAATTGGCGAATGCAGTGGAGCAGCGCAGGGCCCAGCGTATGGCAAAGAAAGTTACGGTCTTCCCTCGCGTTGGCTAAATGGCCTCATTCAACCCCTTACGGCAAGACCATGATGTAAGGACATGCGGTATGCACTGAGCGAGGGAATCAGCCCGAGCACCCCAGTACTTACCACAATCGTACCCAAAATACCGAGCGTCTGATGGTTAACAGCAAAGTGATTAATGAAGATCCCATAATTTTCTGCGAGAAACGTCTGAGCAAATAAGATCCCCATTGCTAGCGCAAACATGGCGACGATGATGCCGCCTAGGGAAATCAACAGCGCCTCGCTTTGAATGATCAGAAATACGAAAAAGGGGGGGGCGCCGATAGCGCGCAGGACCGCAATTTCCCGCTGCCTTTCGCGTATGGAGGAAAGCAGCATGGTGCTTAATCCCAATAGCGATGAAAACAGCACCAGGATAGAAATTAATCTGAGCGTATTTTCCATCACACTCATCATTTGCCACAGCTCGGTAAGCGCGATGCCCGGTAACATGGCGAGCAGCGGTTCTTTCTGATAATGATTGACTTGTCGTTGGACATGAAAGGTGGCCATTTTTGATTTAAGTCCCACCATGAAAGCAGTGATGCTTTTGGGCGTGAGGTCGCGCGCTGCCAGCTCATGGGCAGCCATTTGCCTGCCCGGTATTTTTACGCCATCTTTCCAGTTCAGGTGGATAGCTTCCATCCCTGCCAAGCTGACGTACAAGGCGTGATCGACGGGCGTTCCGGTCGCCCGCAAAATACCGGTGACTCGAAAAGGATTATCATCATGGATACTGAAACTGGCCTGCCCAAGGCCATGCGCCAGCACGATGCTGTCATGCAGACGATAACCGAGCTTCTTGGCGACCTCGGCGCCGATCACCACATCAAATAGCTGTGAAAAAGGGCCGCCTTGCGCAAAGGATAAGGGGGTATTCTGGCCAAAGCGAAAATGCGTGAAGTAGTCTTGCGTGGTGCCCATCACCCGGTAACCGCGATGGGAGTCGCCCAATGAGATCGGTATCGTCCAGGCCACTTTAGGATCGGCTGCGAGCTCACGATAACTTTGCCACGAGATGTTATTGGTGGCATTCCCGATGCGGAAAATAGAGTACAACAACAAGTTTAACTGGCCGGTACGGGCTCCCACGATGAGATCCACGCCGGAAACCGTTTTACTGAAACTTTCTTTTGCTTCGTGCCGGATATGCTCTACCCCCAGCAACACAAAGGTACTGATCGCCACCGAAATCAAGGCAAGTAATACCGTGTATTTTCGATTGAGCAGGCTATGCCAGGCGACCTTAACAAACATGTTGACTGCCTCCTGCCTGGTTGATTTCAGCCAAATTAACCACATGGTGAAAATGTGGGGCCAGCGCCGTGTCATGGCTTACGAAAATTAAGGTGTTGCCCTGGGTTTTGCTGATTTCCAGAAGCATTTGCATAAAAGCATCTCGGGTATCGCTATCCAATGCGGAAGTAGGCTCATCCGCAATCAGAATCTCCGGAGCATTCACCAGCGCCCGGGCAATCGCGACGCGCTGTTGCTGGCCTACGCTGAGGTCGCTGGCTTTTTTAGTGATTACGGTGTTATCCAGTTCCAGCATATCAAAAAGCTGCCTCGCGGTTAAATCAAGATCGGTCCTATCCTTTTTGCCAAAATGGGCGGCTAGCCGGATGTTGTCCAGCACGCTCAAATACGGAATGAGATTGAATTGCTGGAACACGATACCGATATGCGCTGCTCTAAAGCGATCGCGCGCGCGGGCGGATAATGCGCCCAAGTTTTGGCCCAGTATTTCTATAGTGCCTTTATTTGCGACCAGGATACCTGCCAGCAAATTCAACAGGGTTGATTTTCCCGAGCCCGAAGGGCCTTTGAGAAATACTCGGTCGCCTCTGGCAACGCGCCATTCAGGAATAGCCAGAACAACCGTGTGTACTTTGCCAGGATAGGAAAAGTGCAGGCCGTTGATTCTTACTGCATCAGGTATTGTGGCCGGAACGCCTGATGGTGAATTTCCCGGAGAGTTTGAATGCAAGATAAAATCTCCTCGTCGGTTTTATTCTAGATCTAATGTACTATACTGTAGCACGGCGTCAACTTTATGGTATCGATACTGCTTTTTATGAGACTCAGTTTCTTGATTAATAAATCAGCTCTATTCATCAGCCTCCTGGCTACTTTGCTCATCGCTTGCTCCCCAAATGAGCCGAATGCACGTTTAGAAGTGGCATCTGGCAATGAAACGCTGGCTAAACCGCAGGTGCTTCACACTGAGCCTTATAAAACCATTCAGTGGACCGATCTGATGCCAGCGGATGATCTGGATGCTTTATTGAATCCTCCGGCCTATCTGGATGAGATCGAAGATGGCTCTGAGGAAGATAAGTTAAGCAGTCAGTTCATGTTGGCGATAACCCAGGCAAGTGACGACCGATACCAGCAGGCGCTCATATCGACACGAATCAAGCCAGAATTTGATAATCAAAGGATCAGATTACCAGGCTTTATCGTACCACTGGAGTTTGGTGAGCAACAAACTGTCACGCGTTTCTTTTTAGTGCCATTCTTCGGAGCGTGTATCCATGTTCCCCCCCCACCGCCCAACCAGATTGTCTATGGCGTCTTTGAAAAAGGGCTCAAGCTTGAGGCTTTGTATGAACCTGTCTGGGTGACAGGTCTATTGAAAACGACCCTGACGGAAAATGATGTCGCCACCTCTGCTTATGCGATGGAGGTGGCGGAAGTAGAGGCATATACCGAATAAGTCAGTCGCTGCTTAGTTAGCGCTAAGCGTCGCATTGTTCACTGTCAATGAAGCGGAACCCTGCTTGCCCTGAAAAATCCATTGTACTTTGATGGCCTGGATACCCGGAAAAAGCGCAAAAAGCTTTATCGAAATGGCGGTTAAATCTTTAGCCTGCTCGCAGTGAAAAGTATAACTGGCATGGAAATCAGCATGCTCCTGCTGGACTTCATGGTGATGTTGATGATCCGCGGACTCATGGTTTTCCATGTAAGGCGTCTCAATTTCCGCATTCTCT
The DNA here is from genome assembly GCF_900107335.1 of Nitrosomonas sp. Nm58. Taxonomy (NCBI): domain Bacteria; kingdom Pseudomonadati; phylum Pseudomonadota; class Betaproteobacteria; order Nitrosomonadales; family Nitrosomonadaceae; genus Nitrosomonas; species Nitrosomonas sp. Nm58. Next base: position 52,558 of record NZ_FNPQ01000002.1, read on the forward strand.
AACAGGCATGTCGTGGCTGAAAAATCAAACAGGCGATCAGCGGAAGCCAGCATCTGTTTCGCATTGGAGAAGGCGGCTGCTTGCTCCTCATTGCTGGGTGCGTGCTCAAATCCAATGAGATTGACTGCGGGAGAATCGAATTCGATGGATAAAGCATTGCCCTCCAGCACGATATTAAGCATCGCTTCACCATGAACATGCGCGCCCTGGGTTAAATGGGCTCCTGACGAAAAAACTTGTGGACTGCTGCCAAGCAGGATCCATAGCCATCCTATCAATAAGTGTCTGTTTACCATAGTTCCTCCCTGGATAAATAATATATTCAGGGAGGAATTATGCATCAAGCTTACCCGGCAATGTTCCCACGATGAGGTCTCTGCGCGCGATCGCCAGGTATCAACGATGAAATACAGAAACGATATAATCATGGGTTGAGCGCAAAAACACCCTCTCGATCCTGTGCCGGGCTTGGCGGCGGATACAATGAATGAAGGAAAACAATGATCACTGGTGAACTCAAATCCAAAGTCGACCGCATCTGGGACACGATGTGCTCCGGCGGCATTTCCCATCCGCTGTCGGTTATCGAGCAATTGACCTATCTGCTGTTCATCAAGCGGCTGGCTGGCCAACGTGGTTGATCAGCTCGACGCTATCGGTATGGCCGACCAAGACACCAAGGCCGAGATTGCCGCCAACGATGACGACCTATCCATCAACCGCTACCAGGAAGTGACGTACGAAGCGGAGGGCCGAAGATGGCCGGCGCGCAGTATGAGAAAAAGATCCGGGATTACCTGCGTAGCCATCTGGACCACCTCGTGATTCATCGGCTGCGCAGCAATCAGCCGTTAACGGAAACCGATTTGCAAGGTTTGGAGCAGACCCTTACCGAGATGGGCGAAGAAGATGGCGCAACGAAAAACAATAGAAGCCAACCCAGGAAAATGGGGGGCGGCAAGCACCGATAAATGTAATTTTTTGTGGGCGAACTATGAGTAACAACGCATTATCAACCGTTATCACCTATCACGAAGCCAGTAAACACCGTTTGGACGGCTATGCACCGGGACCCCGTGGCTTGGACTGGGCTAATCAACCGGATCCGTTTCGCCGTTATGCGGGGACGCAACGCTGCGAGTTGCCTTTACGGGCCACTCCCTTGCAGATGCCATTTGCCGAAGTCCGCAGCGGCCGGCGGCAAACACCGGCAGCGATCAATCTGGCCAATTTGGCGACGCTGCTGGAGCTGAGCTTCGGCTTGTCTGCATGGAAAGAATACGGGGGCTCGCGCTGGGCGTTGCGCTGCAATCCTTCCAGTGGAAATTTGCATCCTACTGAATGCTATGTGCTCGCCGCTGCACGCGATGGCCTTGCGAGCGGCGTGCATCACTATGTCAGCTATGACCACAGCCTGGAGCGGCGCGCCGAGGCTGATCCCGATTGGGGCAGTGAGCTGGCTGGCGGCTGCGTGCTGATCCTCACGTCTATTCATTGGCGCGAAGCCTGGAAGTATGGCCTGCGCGCTTACCGCTACTGCCAACATGACTGCGGCCATGCTCTGGCTGCGGTCAGCTATGCTGCCGCCACGCTTGGCTGGCGCGCGCAGGTCTTGGAGAATTGGCATGATGCGGCGCTTGCTGCGCTGACTGGCGTGGCGCGCATGGGCGATTTTGCAGAGCATGAAAGCGAGGCGGTAGAGGTCGCGCTCTGGATTGGCTGCGGAAATGTGCCCGAGTCGTTGGATTCGGCTCAGGCAGCCGCAGCCCTGGCCAGCAGATTGAATTTTGTCGGGCAGGCCAATCGCCTCAGCGCTCAGCATGTCCATTGGGCGGGAATCGATACGGTGCATCTTGCTGCCGAACGGCCTGTCCCTCCTGCTTCATCGTTGATCCCGCCAACGCAATGGCCGCCCCTGGCGCCGATTGATTGTTCGCAAGATGCAGGGGCGCTGATTCGCCAGCGCCGAAGTGCTGTCGGTTTCGATGGCGTGACTGCCATGCCAACAGAACGCTGGTTCACAATGCTCGATGCCCTGCTGCCTCGTCCTGAGCTACCGCCCTGGGAGATCTGGCAACGACCGCCGCGGGTGCATCTCATCCTGTTCGTGCATCGTGTCGCAGGGATAACGCCGGGTATCTACCTGCTTCTGCGGGATCACTCCGTCGCGCCCGCGTTACGTCAAGCAATACGCGAGGATGCTGAATGGGCCGAAGTACCCGGCGCACCCCGGCATCTTGGCTTGTTTCGATTATTCTCTACCGATGCCCGAGATGCGGCGCGCCTGATCAGTTGTCACCAGGACATCGCCGCCGATAGCTGCTTCTCGCTCGGCATGCTGGCCGAATTCAAGGCTGCGTTAAACGAGGGAGCCTGGCGTTATTGCGAGTTGTTTCATGAAGCGGGCATGCTCGGTCAGGCGCTCTACCTGGAAGCAGAAGCCGCAGGCCTGCGCGGCACCGGCATCGGCTGCTATTTCGATGATATGCTGCACGCCCTGCTCGGCTTATCCGACCATGCGTGGCAATCGCTCTATCACTTCACCGTCGGCGGCCCGCGGGACGACCCGCGCCTGCGCACGCTGCCGCCTTATGCGCATCTTACCGGCCGGCAGGTATGTTGATCAGTCTGGAAGTAGTCAAAGCAAGGAAAAGGGCCGCCTATATAGCCCAATTGCTCGTAAGTGGGTATAACAAAATCTATTATGATGAAAGCTAAATCGATCTATTGCCATAAAAAATAAGGAGATAGTATGAAGCTTGGCGTATTAGATTTCATGATTGACGCAATAGATTGCGTTATTTCGAGGGCTTAATTCTAGTTAGCCATCAAAATATGCGGGAAGAACGTCATAGAGATCTTAGCGTAGAAGTGTTCGCTGCCTATTGCGCTGGCAACCTTCTCATTAAGAACTACAAGCTTTCCGAATACGTGCCAGCTACCGAGTTGCAGGTTCCTGAATGGGATCGGTGCATCTACATTCTCCGGCTTGGTCTCGCTGGCGCGAGGCATCCGTCAATCCTATCTATCCCAAATCGGAATGACCCATTAGAAATTCTTTATATTGGTGGGCATGAGTCCGGAAAAAGCACTGGGCGCTTTAATGCAATGTTGCGTAGCTGTCGCCAAGCGGAGCGTCTGTTTGCACAGTCGGGTAACGCCGAAAACGATAAAAGGCATTCTCATCCTGTGGCAAGTTGCCTTACAACCTCACTACTTAGCATCGGCTTCAGTATCAATGATTGCGAGCTAGACTTGGTGCAAGGTGGTCCTGAACTAAATGAGTTAGAACTCATAATTGGCTATCAGGAACGCTATCATCACTTGCCGCCATGGAACTCAAATCGAAAAGGTGCAAGTGCTTTTAGTAGCTAACAACTCGTTGAAGGCGGACGAAACTGACACGCCGCTGCCTTAATTTAAACGTTAGGTCGTGCAGAATTTGGAATTTGGGGTCAGGTCGCGAATCAAGAAAAATAAGAACGGCGATTAGGGTTATTGTTCGCAAAAATAAAAAATTCTTGATTCGCGACCCGACCTCAATTTCTGTGCTCGAACCGGAAGTTGCAAAGGCATTTCCTAGCGAGAAGGCCGTAAATGAGGCGTTAATGTCATTGATTAAGCTGGCTCGGGCATCAACTGGTCTAACAAAAGACTCAAGTGAACGTTCGTAAAATGCACGGACTAGCCCTGCCCTATTGGGGGATATCATCAAAGGGTCTAGTCTTTTGCTTCCCTTAAAATATCGTCGCTTATTAGTTTTCTTCTTTGATGTACCACAGCGAGTATAAATATAGCCTGATTACTGATCTCATAAATAATTCGATAAGAATACAGGGGCAATTCCCTCACATTATCATCGTTGAGCTCGGGACTATTCTGCCAATTTATGAAATATTCGGGCTAGCCCCTCCATTTCCTCGCGGATATTCTGAACAACTTTCTTGGCGTAATAACGGGAATCATGGACGATAAAATCATGGATAGCACGTAAATCGGCCTTCGCTGGCTCAGTCCAGATTACCACGCCTCTATTTCTCGTTTAAGTTGTTCGCTGGTCACAGTTTTCCCCTGCTCCGCAGCTTCTTGTCCCTTCCTGATCTTATCCAACACATAAAGCCGATACATAATTTCATTCATATCTGCATCGTCAGGCAATTGGTCAATCGTTTTCAATGCTTCCTGTTTTGCTGCTCGCATATTACTTACCTCGCTTTCCGGTAAAATACTTTGTTGGTACTACCATAAAATAGTCTTTAATCTTGAATCTGCCAAGTCTCTAAGAAATTTGACTGGTCCGTGAATAATGCAATCCAAAATAATCCCTCACCTCTTTCACGCATTCAAAAGCATGGCCATTACATCGAGTCACTTTGGCAGCGCTCACAAAGCCCATGCAGTTCGAGTTGCTGATGAGCCAGCGTAAAGCCGGTGTTTTGAATGCTGCGCGCGAGTTCCGTCATGATGTGCTGTTTGATGCCGATCTCTTTGACGCTATGGCAGCAGTCACAAATCAGGAATTGCGGGGTTTCGTGTTGATGATCACAGGCAATATGGGCGCATGCTATATACAGACTGGCTGTTTCAAGCTTGTGGACCAGTTTTTCCTGAATCAGAAAGTCCAGCATGCGATAAACCGACATCACCGGCAATGATTCATTAAATTGCGTTTTATATCTTTCCGCAATTTCATAGGCAGAAAGAGGGATCGAGGAACGCAGCAACACGACGAGTACATTTTTGCGCTTGGTTAGTTTGACGCCGGCCGATGCGCACGCCTCTTGTGATTTCTGGATGATAGGGTCAATATCGACGGACATTTCTCATCATTTCCTGTGACTTAATCAACGATTAAGCAGTATTCATAGCCGATTCAAGCAAAGTCTAAAGTAAGCAGTCGTCGCGTTTCATTCGTATTAAGCGCCAGTGAACGATGAATCATGCTATCTCCTTCCTGCAAGCATAACACGATCGATGGCTTTATCCAGCCACTCCGTTCCTTTGCCAGCATACGTCGTGATCAAGCGGCAAGGCACTTTGTCTGCATGGAAACGCGGGCACAGGGTTCTGGCAAGCACATTCAGCCGCACGCCGACACTGTCAAATCAACCAAGGGAATTTTGGCGGGTTTTGATTGCCTTTTGGCCATGAACCCGTTATTTTCCAAGTTGCACACTCTGACATCACATCATGACACAACGCATTGCATTGGTAACCGGCGCATCCAGCGGTATTGGCAGAGCGACGGCGCTACTGTTCGCCAGAAACGGCTATTACGTCTTTGCCATGGCACGGCGCATGGACAGGCTGGAGCAGATACGTTCGGATCACATTGAACCGATTCGTCTTGACGTGACCGATGCGGAGGCTATCCGGGCGGCTGTGAACCACGTCATGGCAACCAAAGGCCGGATCGATGTGCTCGTGAACAACGCAGGCTATGGTCAGTTGGGGGCAGTCGAGTGCGTTTCGATGGAAGCGGCCCATCAGCAGTTTGAAGTCAACGTTTTCGGCTATGCACGTTTCATGCAGGCAGTGATACCACATATGCGGGCGCAGCGGTCGGGGTGCATTATCAACATTGCCTCGATCCTGGGCAAAATCTCCATACCGGGTTTCGGCTGGTATGCGGCTTCCAAGCATGCTGTGGAAGCGTTGTCGGAAACCTTGCGTGGAGAAGTGATGAAATTTGGCATCAACGTGGTGGCCATTGCCCCGGGCCTGATCAAAACTGAATTTGCCGCAAAGGAGCTTGAATTGCTCAAAACGGTTGCGCATCCTTCCGCTTATCAGAAGCTAGTGACCGCGCTCCCGCGTCTTCTGGCAAATGAGCCCCAAGCGCCGGGGCCGGAAATTATCGCAAAAGCAATACTTGATGCCGCTACGGCCTCATTTCCTCCTATGCGACATGCCCTGCCTGCGGACTCTAAAACGGCAGTAGTATCAAGATGGCTGCTGGGCGGCCGTATTTTTGACTGGGCCGTTCGTCTTAAGATGAAAATCTGAGCGCCAGAACGGCAGTTCTGCCAGCGTGCGTCTCAAGGCATCCCATTATGGGGCGCTGAAAGAGATGGGAGTTACGAGTTCTCTGAGATCATGAGCGAGATTTAACAAGTAGGGGTGATCATCCCAGGAGAGTCCTTTACGGTTTTCGAGTAGAAAAATGGTGCGATCGGGGTGCTGTAATTCCTTAAATTCGGCACCATAACGCTGTATCACTGCCCGCGTGACATCGGCATCCATGGGGCGCACAACGATACGGATCGCTTTTCCTAACTTAGGCAATTCACGAGCAGCCTGATCTGCACGATCAACTGCAGACGCTCGTGCTTCTGCCGACGCTACTTTGCTGGCTGTCGCGACTGAAAGGCTACTTGGATTAGGTGCATACAGTGCATTCCAGAGAATGCGCTGGGTACCTTCTGTCCAGGCGCGAAAATTCGGATCAAAGGAAAAGACAATAACGCGACCGTTACCAACTTGTTCATCGACAATGGCAGCCGTATTTGATAATTCATCCACGCTGATCGCAAGCCCTGAGGTATGGAACGCCGGGTCGCTTTCAGCAGGAAAGGTGGCAACGGCCTTGCCAAGCCCAGGGGTCATGCGATCATCGTTGGAGTACATGATCCAGGCGGTCGGAGGATTCTCCAAGGTCGAGGGGCTTTCTGGAGTTGGATCAACCCCGGCTGCAAGTGGGCTTGTTGGATCGAGTATGATGCGGATCAGCGTGCCCGGTGCGCTAGTATGGGACGATTTTAAAATAACGGTGGAGATGCCTGTGCTAACCGCAAGCTCCGTCCCGGCAAGGTAACCGATATACCGGCCACCTCCTTCAACCCACGCAGCAAGCGCCTTCTTGCCTTCTGAGCCAAGTGCCTGCAGCCCATAATTAACATAGCCATCGGGAACAAGCAAAACATCGATGTTTTGCAGGCCCGCTCTAATATCATCATCCGTAACCTTTACATAGGGAACACCCCAGACGCGTTCGAACAGGTAACGGATTGAACCGGCGGATTGAATACTCGTATTACTGCCGGGCATTTCAAATAACCCGATTCTGGGCGCGCCAGCCGGGAGTCCCGGTGGTATCGGCGCTTCGATCGGCGCTACAAGCGCAGCGTTTGGTGTGAAATCAGCTCCCGATGAGCCACCTGATATGTTCATCAATAATGGATTGCTCCACGCTGAAACATCGTAGCTCACACTAATGGGAATATAGGGATTCTCGTGCAACATCGCCTGAATCCAATGTTTCTGACCTTGCGCCATCGGAATCCAGTATGTGCCCGCAGGTAGCGTGATTTCACCCGGATCTTCGCCATAGGCACGGAAATCGGGTACTGCAAGCGATTTCTTAAGTTGCCAGACCTTGACATCCATGCGCTGGAGGCGCCGTATTAATTGTGCGAGTTCCCGCGAGCGACCCGGCTCATTCAAGAAAAAGTAATGCTTGACAGAAATATTGGGTACTTCTTGAAAAAGCTCTTTAGCGTCATAATAAATACCATTTGCTTCCAGCATACCCGTTGCACCTTGTGCTTTTGCATCAGCATAAGAATCGTGCCATTCCTGGAGGATGCGTTCCTTATTACTTGCAGCAGCGAAGAGTGATGTCCAGAGAGTTACAAAGTGCTGATATGTGCGCGACTCGATATCATCGCCATTGTATTTCTCGAAGGTCATGCCCGCAGCATGAAAGCCAATGGTGGGGACGGTATCGCCATATTCAGCGGCATAGAGATCGTATGGCGCGCCATTGAAAAAGGGAATTTTCTGGCGATCCATTTCTGCTGCGATCGAGGCTCCGTAGAGGGTGTTAATCCAGTTGAAAGCTCTGTCGGGTACTTCATGGTAAATAGGGTCTGCATATGGAGGAAAGAAGTAGTGATTAATGCTGGTTTCATGCGCATCAATATACAGTACAGGTGGATATTGCCGCAGCAGCTCGAGTTTGCCGTCAGTTTCCGGTTGCGTGCGTGCGAACCAATCACGATTCATATCGAACCCATAAGCATTGCGTCGCGTATTGGCTTCACGGCCATCGGGATTCTGGATAGGTAATACCACGATGATCGCGTTGTCCAGGATATGGTTGATGACGCAGTCATCCCGGTCGGCGAGTTCGTAAACTACCCGAAGGGCGGCATCCGCGCCGCTTTCTTCATCGCCGTGCACATTGCCGGTTACCCACAGGATCGCCGGTGTATTGGCAGCAAGTTCTTGAGCAGTTTTAGCGGTGATGCCAGGATCGATCAATTGTTGCGTGGCGTTACGGATTCTAGTGAGGCCCTCCGCAGTGACATTTTGTTCGTGCCCAATGATCGCATAACGCAGTGGCAGGCGCTCCTCGGAAGCGGAAGTTGCAGCTGTCCCCGTAACAACTCGTGCGCTGTGTCTATCAATCACATCGAGATATTCGTTCAACTGAGCGGTCGTAACCTCTTGGGCTCCGATGGGGAATCCAAGTACACTTTCTGGATTGGGTATTTCATTTGTGAAAATAGGAATGGACTGGAAGGGTAAGCAAGTTGCGCCAGGAGGAGGCATCGTCGTCGTCCCATTGCTGGCAAAAGCGATCGGTGCAATGATTGCAATGAATATTGCTGCTGCAACATAACGGTACATCTTAGCCTCCTTGAGGTGTACCTACTTCAATTTTCTGATCGACACTTGAAGCAGAAGCAAAGAATCAAACCAATACCGCTTTACTGCATTAACCCGAATATTTCATAAATTCGCGTTAAGATGCTAAGGAATAACACATAGGTAGACAATAATGCATTTGCATACAATTAGATTCTTCGGTAGCAGGATCAAAAAATAGCCATAAGAGCGCTGAAGAGGACGCTCAATCGTTCATGCGTAATCATGTGCAAGGGTAAAAAAATCAGTGCTACCTTCTACAAATAAGGCCAGATCTGGTATTTTTATGGTGATCCCTAATAATTTTTCGTTTTCGTGGCCTAATGAGGAGTAAACATGCCGTCTTTCGATATCGTATCCGAAGTAGATAAAACCGAAGTCAAGAACGCAGTCGAGCAAACCAACAAGGAAGTCAGTACGCGCTTCGATTTCAAAGGCTCAGACGCGCGCGTGGAACAGGCCGAAATGGTGCTCACCCTGTATGCTGACAATGAATTTCAGTTGAGCCAGGTGCAGGATATTCTCACTACCAAGCTGACCAAACGTAGCGTGGACATCCGAAGCCTGGATGTCAGTGACAAGATCGAGAAAGTCAGCGGCAACAAGGTAAAGCGTTCCTGCACAGTGAAGGTAGGCGTGGAAACCGAACTGGCGAAGAAGATCGTCAAGCTGATCAAAGAAAGCAAACTGAAAGTGCAGGCCAGCATTCAGGGCGAATCCGTGCGTGTTACCGGCAAGAACCGCGATGACTTGCAGGAATGCATTGCATTCGTCAAGAAATCCATTACTGACTTTCCACTGCAATATCAGAATTTTAGGGATTAAGCTATACGAATCGAGGGATATATCTCCATTCCGCCGCTCTTGGATGGGTATGCAGAGCGGCATATTCGGTGTTTCTCATAATGATAGATTGATTCATTTTGTTCGGGAGTAATGTTGATGGGAACGCGCGTGACAACCCAATCTTTACGATCAAACTATCAATCAGCTCAAGGTTACGCTTAACCCATATGGCGCGGCGAGGATCGCTTCCTCGCTCCACGCCGCGATTTAACGGACGATAGTCTCATCGTTCCCAACGGCTTTTGCTTCGTGGCAGGCGCATTTCAATCAGCGGGCAAGCGTGCTGCCACATTGTCATCGCCTATGTTGCCTGCCCCCTCTTCGCTGACATGATCTACCTCCCTGGATGCCGCGGTGCACGCAGCATGCCTGAACGGACAACAAACTTGCTCAGCTCGCGCAGCCACAACACTGAGCTGGCCACCATCGCGCAAAACAGCCAATCGCCCGCGTTGAGCGGCGTCGTGGAAAATGCCTGTTGCAGAAACGGTACGTAGACGACCGACGCCTGCAGAGAAAGTGACAGCAAAACGGCGCTCCACAGCCACTTGTTGGAGAACAATCCCACGAACGCACTGCGCTCGTCTGAGCGCGCATTGAAGACAGTGAAGAGTGAGAAGAGCACCAGGGTGGTAAAAGCCATGGTGTGCGCGTAGTGGATGTCACCGTCGCCTTCGATCAGACCGCCGGGCAGGCTCGCGTCCAGCACAAACAGTGTTCCCGCTGCCATGATGACGCCCACCTGCAGGATACCCCACCACATGCGGGGAGTAATCACAGTTTCGCTGCGCGGGCGCGGCGGCTGGGTCATCACATCAGCATCCGCCGGGTCGGCGCCCAGCGCCAAGGCCGGCGCGCCGTCAGTCACGAGATTGATCCACAGGATCTGCGTCGCGAGCAGCGGCAGCACGAGACCGCCGGGCGACGCCGCGGTCAGCCCGATGACGTCAGCCAATAACACGCCGAAGAACATCGTCATCACCTCGCCGATATTCGACGACAGCAGGTAGCGCAGGAACTTGCGGATATTGGCGAAGATGGCGCGCCCCTCTTCCACGGCGGCCACGATCGAAGCAAAATTGTCGTCTGTCAGCACAATGTCGGCGGCCTCCTTGGACACGTCTGTGCCGGTGATGCCCATCGCTATGCCGATATCGGCAGTCTTCAGCGCAGGGGCGTCGTTCACGCCGTCCCCAGTCATTGCCACGATTACACCTTGGTGCTGCAGCGTTTTCACAATACGCAGCTTGTGCTCAGGATTGACGCGTGCGTAGACCGATACCTCGCGGACAGTCCGCTCCAGCATTTCGTCGGACATCTTCGAGAGTTCGGCACCGGTCACGGCGCGCGTGTCGGCCGCCATGCCGAGTTCGTCAGCGATGACCGCAGCCGTCGCCGGATGATCTCCGGTGATCATGACAGGACGGATTCCCGCCGCCCGCGCGCGCGCTACCGCTTCTTTCGCCTCTGCCCGCGGCGGATCGATCATGCCGATCAATCCCGCGAACACCAGCTCCTGCTCCACGCACTCGCTCACCTCTTCCGCATTGAACGCGTCCACCGGCAGCAACCGGAAGGCCACCGCCAGCGTACGCAGCGCTTCGCGCGCGAGCGCTTCGTTGGTTTTCAGAATTTCGGCCTTCCTCGCTTCCCCAAGGACTCTGGTATCTACACCGACGAGCTCGTGCGTGCAGCGCGCAAGCAGCACGTCCGGCGCACCCTTAGTGAAGGCGATCAAGTGCCCCCGGCGCTCGGCATCGGTGTGCACTGTCGTCATCAGTTTGCGCTCTGACGAGAATGGAACTTCGCCGACGCGTTCGAAGCGCGCGTCGAGCGTCTCGTCTTCCAGCCCCACTTTACGGGCTGCCACGACGAGCGCGCCTTCGGTCGGATCGCCTTGCACCGACCAGCAGCCATCGCGCTCTTGGAGCACAGCGTTGTTGGCGCGGTCGCCAACCGCGAGCGCGCGCTCAAGCTCCGAGCGCAGCATATCGTTAACCTGGCTGACCTCGCCTACGGGTGCATAGCCGGTGCCGCCAAGCTCGACCCGTCCGCTCGCTGTCACCACCGCGCGCACGGTCATCTCGTTGCGCGTCAGCGTTCCAGTTTTATCCGAGGCGATAACACACGCCGAGCCGAGGGTCTCGACCGACGCGAGATGGCGCACGATGGCGTTCCTCTTCGCCATGCGCTGTACGCCAAGCGCGAGCACCGCGGTCACCACTGCAGGCAAGCCCTCCGGTACCGCTGCAACCGCCAGCGCGACGCCAAGGATGAACACGTCGAAAATCGCCGCGGCCCCGCGTACCTCCTCCACCAGAAGGATGGTACCGATCATCACCGCAGCGATGACGATGACGATAATGCCGAGAATTCTGCCGACGCGGCTCAACTCCTTTTGCAGCGGCGTGGTCTCCACCGGCGTTTCCTTCAGCATGCTGGCGATGCGCCCCATCTCGGTCTGCATGCCGGTCGCAATCACTACCGCCCTGCCACGCCCGTAGGTGGCCACCGTGCCGCTGAAGATCATATTGTGCCGGTCGCCTAGCATAGCCTCTTCCGCGATCGGGTCGGTGCCCTTCGACTCCGGCAGGCTCTCACCGGTGAGCGCTGCTTCCGCCGTCTGCAGTGCCGTCGACTGGAGAAGCCGGGCATCGGCGGGAACAGTGTCGCCCTCCTCTATTAGAATGACATCGCCCGGCACGAGCTCAGCCGCCAGGACGCTGCGTCGTGCGCCGCTGCGCACGACGGTGGCATGCGCCGCCGACATGCCGCGCAAGGCTGCCAGCGCCTGCTCTGCGCGCGCCTGCTGGACGTACCCCATGAACGCATTGAGCAGCACGACAGCGAGAATGGCGATCGCTTCATAAGGCAGCGCGGAATCGCGTTCGAGCAGCCACAGGCCAGCCGAGATCAGGGCAGCGACGAGCAGCAGGATGACCAGCGCATCCTGGAACTGCGCGAGGAACTTGCGCCAGACGGGAACAACCTTTTCCACCGCGAGCTCGTTGCGCCCGTGCCGCTCGAGCCGCGCGCGCGCCTCCTCCTCGCTTAGACCGCGATGCGCGTCGGACCCTAGCGCCGACAGGACTACGTCGACCGACTGCCGGTACGGGGCGCTGTCAGCGTTGGAAGACATGTGTGCCACCGGTGAAATCGCAGATCGGGTCCTTGAATCCCAGGCAAATCGGTGCAGCGCCGAGTCCGAGCACGGAGAGCATGTCACGTGTGAACAGCTTCCCCAGCTCCTGGAGGAGGCCACACAACAGCACCCACCATTTGCGGAAAAGCGTGGCAGCCTGTTGTTTCTCTACGTTGCTCATGATTGATATACTCCTATCAGTTGATGGTTAAAAATATTAGCACGACAACAAAACCGGGAATAAAGGATCATTGAAAAAGCTGTGCAGCAAACATGATCAGCCTCCTTTCGCAGTTCACAAAAAAGTCGTTTTCTGGCGTCCCCGTCAACCCAGCCCTCCCCACTCATAGCGAAAAGCCCGCAGTTAGCCGAAAGCGGCGATCTTCGGCACTTCGATATTGCTGTGGATCTGCGCAAGGTGCGTCAGCATGGTATTCTGCTTGCAGGTACCGCCGGAGTCGAACGGCAGATCCATTCCGAAAAAAGCTCCCCTGACGTTGTATTAGCCAGCATGTTCCCACTGGCAGCCCGATTGCAGCAGAGAGAATATCGCGCGTTCACCACGCACGGCGCGAAACCAAGTCGTGCGCGCACAGCCTGGGCCGCAGGTGACAGCACAGATACGGCTTTATTTTCTCCCATTCCGCATCCGTCATATCGCTTGCATAGTTCTTGCGGTTACGCGCATAATCCCTGCGAGTTGAGGCGTCCATGCCATCGGTTCCTCCTTGTAAAGCATCGAACACTTTGCTTTGCAAGTGAATCAAATCGTTAGCCCGAATATTTCATCCCGTGGATTAGGTACTTTTGCAAAATTCGGTTGATTTTTATCAGAAATATCGTCAGCTCGCTCCAGTGAGCGATGAGGATTGGCCATTTAATTCATTTTTAGTGTCTTAACGACCATGCCTACTATTGCCATTGTCGGTGGCGGTCCTGCAGGATTAACGGCTGCTGAAGTTTTAAGTCAACCAGGTTTAGACGTTCATCTCTATGATGCGATGCCTTCAGTCGGGCGCAAATTTTTATTGGCAGGAATAGGCGGCTTGAATCTGACGCATGCCGAACCTTTTAACAATTTTGTTTTGCGCTACGGCAGCAGACAATCAGAAATAACACCGTTACTGCATCGTTTCACGCCGCAAATGGTCAGGGACTGGGCACGTGATTTGGGCATTGAAACTTTTGCGGGGTCATCACAACGCGTATTCCCACTGGAAATGAAAGCCGCTCCTTTATTGAGAGCCTGGTTACGCCGTTTACGCGCAGCGGGTGTGACTTTTCATACCCGCCACCGTTGGTGCGGTTGGGATGCAAATCAAGCTTTAAAGTTTTCAACACCAGACGGCGAGAAATTAATTCAGGCTAATGCCGTGATTTTAGCGTTAGGCGGCGGCAGTTGGGCAAAATTAGGATCCGACGGCGCATGGTTGCCATTACTGGCAGAACAAGGCGTAGCCATCGCCCCATTACAGCCTGCCAATTGCGGTTTTGAGGTGCCGTGGAGTGAGTATTTTCGTGGCCGCTTTGCCGCGCAGCCGTTGAAATCGGTGATATTATCCTTCACCGATGCTAGCGGGAAACGTTATCAAAAACCGGGAGAATTCATGATCACTGCGACAGGTGTAGAAGGCAGTTTGATTTATGCTTTATCCGCGCCGTTACGTGACACGATTAATGCCTGTGGTTCGGTAACGGTTTATCTTGATCTTGCTCCTGACAGAAACTTACCTGGTCTAGTTAAAGCATTATCTAAACCGCGCGGTTCCAAATCTATGGCGAATCATTTGCGTAACCAGATAGGAATTGCAGGAGTAAAAGCGGGGCTGCTGCGGGAATCTTTGTCTGCTGCAGAATTTGCTCATCCAGCGCTGCTGGCTGCTGCGATTAAAGCTGTATCAATAAAACTCATTGCCACCCGCCCGATAGATGAAGCGATTAGTACCGCAGGGGGAGTTTGTTTTGAATCGCTGGACGCTCAATTAATGCTGAAAATGATGCCGGGAGTATTTTGTGCAGGAGAGATGCTTGACTGGGAAGCGCCAACCGGTGGTTATCTACTCACCGCTGCTTTGGCCAGTGGCCGGACAGCCGGAATGGGCGCTTTAACCTGGCTGCAAACGAGAAAAAACTTTCATTAGCCATCGTTGGAACTGACCTCAAGTGAGCGATATTAAAGAAATCACCCGGGCATTACTTGAGTTTCGTGATGAGCGGGACTGGGCGCAATTTCATAATCCGAAAGATCTCGCGCTGGCGCTGAATATCGAGGCCGGCGAGCTTCTGGAAGCTTTTCTTTGGAAGCCTTCTGAGCAAGCAGACATCGATAAAGTGAAGGAGGAGCTTGCCGATGTCTTCGCGTTTGCTTTTCTGCTGGCTGAAAAATACGACTTTAATATTAAACACATCGTGCTGGAGAAGATTGAAAAAAACGCGCAGAAGTATCCTGTTGCAAAATCCAAAGGGATCGCAAAGAAATACACGGATTTATAGGAACTGTGCCTTCCAGATCAACGATCATTTTGTCGTGTTAGTCGCCATAGAGAGGTAAGCTCTGCTCTACGAGCGGCGTGCAGCGGGTCAGTGGTATCCGCGACACGGGGATGGTGTGGTTTGACATCGGATTTACTCAAGACCCTCAGGCCTGCCGCGTCAATAGCAGCAAGCAATTCAGCACGCGTGCGCAATCCCAGATATTCGGCCAAATCAGAGAGAATCAGCCAACCCTCGCCTCCGGGCGCCAGATGTGCGCTGAGTCCATGCAAAAAACCCCGCAACATACGACTTCCTGGGTCGAATATCGCATGTTCAAGCGGTGAACTGGGTCGAGCGGGAATCCACGGCGGATTGCACACGATCAGCGATGCTTGTCCTTCCGGAAAGAGGTTTGTTTGCGCCAGATCAACCTGGTTTGCCAAGCCTAGGCGGGTCAAATTTTCGCGCGCACAGTCAATTGCACGCAAATCCTGATCGGTAGCAACGATGCGCTGGATGCCCCGACGCGCCAGCACGGCGGCCAGTATGCCTGTGCCGGTGCCGATATCGAACGCGACAGAGTGTGTCGTGACCAGCCTAGGTAAAGGGGTATCTGCGACCAAACCGACGTATTCGCTGCGGATCGGTGCAAAAACACCGTAATGCGGATGAATACGTGCACCCAATGCTGGCAACGCTATACCCTTTTTACGCCACTCAAAGGCCCCGATCAACCCCTGTAATTCACGCAGCGAAACGATATAAGCTTCTGCACGTGGGCCATACGCTTCCAGACAAGCTAAACGTACATCGGGCGCGCGACGTAAAGGGATGCTGTGATCTGCATTGAAAGGAATCTGCAAGCTGTCCAGGATACGGGCACGTTGCGATTGCGCCTGGCGATGCTGATGAAAGAGTTCGGTAGGGGACGAGGTTGTTTTTTTGGTTTGTGCGTCACCCTTTTTTTTATCTGCGCGCCGCGCCAACGCCTGCAGTAATTGGCGCGCGTTTTGAAAATCGCCTCGCCACAGCAGCGCTGTGCCTTCGCAGACCAAGCGGTAAGCCGCATCTGCTGTCATGCGATCATCGGCGACCAGTACGCGCCTGGGCGGCGGCATATCCTTTTCTGAACACCATCGGGCTGATCTATCAATGCCCGCTTCGTGCCAGCGAATGACGGGATAATCGCTCATGGTGGTAGGTAAATTATTCACGGTTGGGTAGCAGGGACTAAGGAATAAAAATATAAATGCATGACAGGATCCAGAAATCAGCAAGTAACATGAAAAAGTCCAATAATTGAGCCTTTAGCCTTGTTCCACTGGTGAATGGCTTCGGGCGTGGGTGAGAGATCAATTTGGACCTCCTTTTTCTTGAAATACTCCGCTGCCTCTTTAGAGAGTGTTACATTGCCATTGTGGCCTGAACCAATGATAAGCCATTCAGCCCCCTTTTCGAAGATGTGCTCAGCCTCTTCAAGCGAAATGATATGCGATGTCCCAAACACGGCCCTGGATAGTTTTTTCTTTCTCTTCTTGATCTCGCCCGATAGCCTGGCCTGATGAGCACATCGTGTTCGATATCAGACCCATCGATGGTGATGGAGCCAAATTGGGTACCGTCAATCTTAGGTTTCATGAGGGCCCTCCTGAGAGATGTTCATTATTCTATGGGCGGCTCAAGCGCACAACGGCATGCCTACCCATTTCGGTCATAGGTGATGCCGTATTTAGCTTGTGTTTCCAAAGTCCTCGAACCTTTCGTATCTTGTTGAGACTCATTTTGGAGCCTGCCGGTTCAAGTTCAAAGTCTTACACGCATGAGTGAAACGGTGATGGAAGTAAATGCGACTAGTACCCTTGGAATGATATGGAGGTAATTTGGCGAATTGCAGAAGGCCCGCCGCGACAAGGTAGACTACCGACCAGCCAGTATTCTTAACCATCTCGACTCACCCGGCCACCGTTTCGATCACCTGTACAAATCCGCGATTCTATCGAACTCAGCCCTCTTCATGATTGGATTGAGCTTTTCCTAGAGTATCTTTTATTTTAAAGGAAAAAAAGCATCAAGCTATCGGTGTATTGCATAATTTGCATCAAAAAATACTTCTTTGATCGTTTGTCAACGAGATAACTCATATGTGTTAGTATGTATTTTCGCCATCATATTTCGATAATCTATAGAAGCACCAGAGCTTATAGATCACAGGCCCTCAAATAGTTTTAATTCTTGCATTTCAGGTTTTCGGTACCTTCTTTTTAAATATGTCGCTTGAAACTATTTTAGGGCCCGATCATCAATAATAAAAAAGGGTGTTTATTTCTCCTATACCCCATGTTTGTAAATTTTAGATCTGGCAAGAAGCTATTTTTTACTAGAAATACAACTTGGATATTGGAAGGTTTCCACCCACCTGCTCACAAGTTCTGGGCATTTAGTCTGCTGGCTGATCATGGTAAGAAAAAATAGAGCAGCCGATTCTAAAAGTTCATCGGTTGATGCAGTGATATCAGGAGGCGATTATAGTGCCTACGCATGACAAGAAGGTACAAAGTGTAATTGGTTTCTATCCAAACTTTATTCAGTAAAAATTTTTATTTTTTATAAAGGAGGTCGTAATGTCCATTAAAAAAAATACTTTTATACTTGCCATGGTAAGTTTGATCGCATTGACAGGACAAGCAAATGCTACATGTCCTAAGAATACAACGTCCTTAGCTGTCAAAGGTAAGATATATGATAACGCCGTTGCTCCCGGAGTAACGCTAGGAATTGTTCGCATGTCGGGCAGAAATAGTAAACTTGACTGTGCGATGATGGGTAATGGCGGTGCCGGGCCCGATGGCTCGATCAATTTTATACATACCTTGTTCTGTGCAAACAACGAAACTACCCATTCTCAGCTTACTTTGAGCACATCGGGCTCGGGTACATTTCAAAGTTGTGATCCAGAAAATCCTGCAGCAGGTATACATGGGACGTTCAGTGAAATTTCTATACCTTTATCCGGACGTGGAATTTTTCAGGGTGTTACCGCGGGTAAACTTGTAATTAACGGTAGCATCAACTGTCAATTAGCAATTGATATACAATTTGAAGGTGAAATTTGCTTACCTAATTAGTCGTCCCTGAAAAAACCTGTTTTTTCAGCTATTAAGCTGTGGATTTAGCATATTGCTAACCAGCAACTGATTAAAACTGATTTCAAAACGGGTACACAAAAGCGCCAGCTGACGCAGAACCTTGCGCAGGTTTATATTCATAGTATCGACTGTAACGCCTTTCGGGAAGTTTCTCCCCAAGCGCCTATTGTTCATGTGCGCGATCCCGGTTCCACCGCATTACATCGCTTGAGCTTCTTTTTGATTGCCACCGTCACTCCACGCCTAGCTCCCGCAATCCACACCTTGATTGCACCCACTAGTCCGAATATTTCATAAATTCGCGTGATGATCACGCAGGATTTTGACTAATAGGGAAGTTTTGAGAAGGAGTGGTGTAGTGATTCATACACCCGACTGAGCAAAATCTTTCTTATTAATCAAAAGACAAGTGAGGGCACGTGCCAATTTGTGAAATATTCGGGCTAGCTCGTGTCCCCGGTAGACTCGGCTTTCTTTGGAGCGACACTCGTCAGAACCAACTGACGCTGAAAGGGCAGCACGAATGGTTCTTTCTGGTAACGCAACGGCAACCCCAAAGTCAAATACCCCGGCAAAGCCGGGGGTATTTGACTTTTTTGTTAATCTGATAGCCGGGCTGGTAGCTTACGCATTCCGGGAGAAAAAACCCTTACTTAATATCAGGCTTTCTCAAGCTCTTCCAGTCGTGCTGATGTGATCTTTATGTCGAACTCACGTTATTTTAGGAGACAACATCTTTTGATGTGGACGAAACCAGACAGTACCTGAGTTGACCCCCATTAAGTCCCGCCATGAGCAATCCTTGATCGACAATCTTAAAGATTTAGCGTGGACCGCCTACTCAATCAGATTCTCCTCTGAATACTTCAATCTTTTCCGGTTTGAACTTGACCGGTGCCAGCATCCCCTTGCGTACGCGGTGTGATACGAACGGTTGCAATTCTTCCCAATTTAACACCCCATGCGACAGCTTGCCGCCCCTGCCTGTTCCGCTGATCAAGAGTGATGAACCTTCCGGGAGCACTGCTGTGGCAATCAGCATCTCACCCTCATTCAGCCCGAGAATGATGACGCCCTTACCGCCCGACAACGCCTTCATTTCACTGAGCGGGAATGACAGCAGCTTGCCATTGCTACCCAGTGCCACGATCAGACTGCCGCCGGCGACATCCGCCGGTGGCAGCAAGCGATCCTCTTGGCTCAGTGTCATGAAGGCCTTGCCAGCCCTCTGGCGCGATACCAGGTCTTTGAGCGTCGCAATAAAGCCGTACCCGCCGGACGAGCTGAACAGATATTGGGTATCCGGGGCTGCAGTGCACATCGCTGCCGCTTTCATCTTGGGAGGCATGTCCAGCAAGGAAGCCAATGGCACACCGTCGCTACGTCCGCCGGGAATGTCGGTCGTGGACAGGCTGTAGGCACGCCCCCTGCTGTCCAGCACGACAACAGGATAAGTCGTGCGCGTTTGCCCAATCGCCAGCAGCTGGTCGCCATCCTTGAACGAGAGGGTGCTGATGTCCACTTCATGGCCTGTGCGCTGACGGATCCAGCCGTTTTTAGACAGGATGACCGTGCAGGGCTCATCCGGCACCGACACCGCCTTGGCAACTACACGTTCAGCAGCTTCAATCAGCGTGCGACGGTCGTCGCCAAATTTTTTCACGTCAGCGTCGATCTCGCTGATGATCAGCTTGCACATAGCCGTTTCATTGCTCAATACAATCCTCAAGCCTTCTTCTTCTGTTTTCAGCGCATTCATTTCATTCTCAATGCGGATGGCCTCCAGCCGGGCTAGCTGGCGCAAGCGAATTTCCAAGATATCATCTGCCTGAATGGCGGAAATTCCGAACTGCGCCATCAGGTCAGCCTTGGGATCCTCCGCTTCGCGGATCACTCTGATGACTGCATCAATATTCAGCAGTACCGCCCTGCGGCCTTCCAGGATGTGCAGGCGCTTTTGCACCTGATCAAGCCTGGTTTGACTGCGACGGGTGACCGTGGTGGTGCGAAACTGTACCCATTCGGCCAGTAATTGCAGGATGTTCTTTTGATTCGGCCTGCCATCCAGTCCGATGGCGACCATGTTGGCCGGTACTGTGACTTCCAGACTGGTATGCGCGAGCAGCAGGGCGATAAACTGCTCCTGCGGCATGCGCGAAGAACGCGGCTCCAGGACGATACGCACGGAAGCCTCTTTGCCGGACTCGTCGCGCACGGTTTCCAGTGCCTCGAGGAACCGTTGCTTCATCTGTTTCTGCTCTATCGACAAATCTTTCTTGCCTGCTTTGATTTGCGGATCGGCATATTCGCCAATCTCTTCCAGCACTTTCTTGACCGAGACACCCGGCGGCAATTCATGCACCACCATGCGCCACTGGCCGCGCGCCTGCTGCTCTATGCTCCAGCGGGCACGGACACGGAAGGTGCCCCGACCAGTCACATAGGCTTCCCGTATGTCACCGGGACTGGAAACCAGTTGGCCGCCACCGGGGAAATCCGGTCCCTGGATGTGTTGCAATACCTCATCAATGCCTATTGACGGATTATGCATCAATGCGATGGCGGCATTGCCCACCTCGCGCAGGTTGTGCGGCAAGCATTCCGTGGCCATGCCGACCGCGATGCCGGATGCGCCATTCAACAACAGGAAAGGGAGCCGTGCCGGCAGATCCACGGGTTCCTGCTCCGAACCGTCGTAATTGAGACGGAAATCGACTGTCCCTGCATCGACTTCGGACAGCAGCAGTTCGGCATACTGGGTGAGCCTTACTTCGGTATAGCGCATGGCTGCGGGGGAATCGCCATCGCGCGAGCCGAAATTGCCCTGACCATCGACCAGAGGATAGCGCAGCACGAAATCCTGCGCCATGCGCACCATCGCTTCGTAGGAAGCTGAATCACCATGAGGATGGTATTTACCAATCACATCACCGACCACGCGGGCCGATTTAACCGGCTTTGCCCCCTGGGTCAATCCCAAGCGATGCATGGCATAGAGAATGCGCCGCTGTACCGGCTTCTCGCCATCCGACACGGAGGGTAGCGCCCGTCCCTTGACCACGCTGATGGCGTAGCGCAGATAAACCTGATGCGTATATTCGGCCAGGTCGAAGCTACCGTCGTCGCTGTCATTGCCGCCTTGAGAAGATGCAGGCGGTAGTATAGGGGGAGGTGATTCCGTTTCCTGCAGCATCTCTTGAGATGGCGAGGAGGCGTCCTGAATATCAAACAGATCCAAGTTCTTCATTTTTTAAATATCCGCTTCCACTTCGTTGCCATGAATAGTAATCAACTCCTTGCGTTCATTGGCATGTGACCTGCCCATCAAGGTATCGAAGGTCTCAACGGCTTCTGCCACATCGCCGATGTGAATCTTCACCAGCCGGCGTGTGTCCGGACATAATGTCGTTTCCCAAAGCTGAACGGCGTCCATTTCTCCCAGGCCCTTGAAACGGGAAATGGTCCAGCTGCCTTCCTTAACCCCTTCCTGGCGCAGACGCGCTTCCAGAATGTCCAACTCCATCTGGTCCAGGGCGTATAGCTTGCGCGGCGGTTTGCTCTTGCCCTGTGCCGGTACATCCACCCGGAACAACGGCGGTTGCGCAATATAGACGTGCCCTTGCTGTATGATCTTGGGGAAATGCCGGAAGAACAAAGTAAGCAGCAACGCCTGGATATGACTGCCATCATCATCGGCGTCGGACAGGATAATGATCTTGCCATAGCGCAAGGTGCTCATATCCACATCGCTATCAAGTTTGTGCGGATCGATTGCCAGCGATACTGCAATATTGTGGATCTCCTGGTTGGCGAGTATCTGCGCTTGTGCTACTTCCCAGCTGTTCATGCCTTTGCCGCGCAACGGCAGGATAGCCTGCGTTTCTTTGTCACGCCCCGCCTTGGCTGAACCGCCGGCAGAATCTCCTTCCACCAGGAACAGTTCAGCATTCGGGCCGGTCAGCTCGGAATCAGTCAGTTTGCCTGGCATCACCGCCACGCTGGAGCCTTTTTTGCGCTCGACCGTTTTAGCGATCTTGCCACGGTTGATGGCGTTCTTAATCGCCTGCTCAGCAATCTTGGTTGCTTCTGCCACATGCTCGTTAAGCCACAAATCCAGCGCATCCCGCATGGCAGCTCCCATCAACTTGACCGCCTCGCGCGAAGACAACTTTTCCTTGGTCTGGCCGGAAAAGCTCGGATCAACCATGCGAACAGCCAGCACGAAGCGTAGCTTGGTCCACACATCTTCGGCTGCCAGTTTCACGTTGCGCTGCATCAGCCCATGCTGTTCTGCAAAAGTGCGCACGCTGTTGAAGACCACATCGCGCAAACCGGCCTCGTGTGTTCCGCCGCCCAACGTCGGGATCAGGTTGACATAGGACTCCCCTCCTCCTGAACCTGCAACCCATGCCAGCGCCCATTGCACCCCCTCGTCGTCAGAGAAGGTTTCGTTGGCGGCCAGATACTTTTCACCGCAGAAAGCAGGCGCGATCGGCTCATCCTCGGCAATCATCTGATCGAGGTACTGTGCGATCCCCCCGCTAAAATGCCATTCCTTGACATCGAAACCTGTGCCCGTTTCGATGTTGAGCAGCACTTTAACCCCTGGCAGCAACATCGCCTTGGCGCGTAGCAAGTGCTCCAACTCTCCCCGCTGAAGCGAGGGAGAATCGAAATACTTTGCGTTAGGCCAGATGCGCAGTACCGTGCCGGTGTTACGTGCACCGCAATGGCCGATCACAGTTAACGGTTCGATCACTTCGCCTTCGGCGAAAGCGATGCGGTAGTGCTTGCTTTCGCGTTTGACCTCAACTTCCAGGCGGGAGGAGAGTGCATTCGTCACTGAAACGCCCACGCCGTGCAAGCCGCCGGTGAATTTATAGCTGCTGCCCGCCTCGCCTTTAGCAAACTTGCCGCCGGAATGAATCACTTGGAACACGACCTGTATGGTCGGGACTTTTTCTTCAGGATGCAGGCCGACCGGAATGCCGCGCCCGTCATCTGCGACAGCGACTGAACCGTCCCGGTAAAGGGTCACTTCGATATGCTTGGCATGACCTGCCATCGCCTCATCGACAGCGTTGTCGATGGCCTCCACTACCATGTGTGTTGGGTCGGTGGTCCGGGTGTACATGCCCGGTCGCAATTGGATAGGTTCCAGCTTGCGCAGGACGCGGATTGAAGATTCGTCGTAAGTTTGTTTCGTCATGGTTGCCAGGTTAGTTTAAGCGCACATTACACCCCGATATTTTCCCACAAAAACCCACCACCCCAGTGCGCCCACAGGATGGCATATAGGCTGCTAGGCTTTAGCAGGGAATCAGGGTTGAGCGGGATCTGAGCGAGTGAACGGGTAAGTCAATCAGAATCAGTGCTTCATCAGGTCAGAAGCGGACTTTTCCTTTGCAAAGGTAGTTGTCAGCGCCGCCATTGTCAAAGTCTGCGTCACGCGATTTTCCTTCGACCGGCAAAAATTTCACAAACCCATAAATCTATGCTTGCGGCTAAATACATTTTGCGCGGTTGATACTGATAACTTGTGTGTAAAATCTGAATAATTTTTGGATAACTCGAAATAAAAGTAATTGCTTAATTTTATCCACAAATTATCCCAGCTAAATGCTTATTTTATACAGATCAAAAAATTTACTCATACTATTGATAATTAAACTATTTTTCAAAATATACCGGAATTGCCCAGCCTTTAGTTATTATTACTAAGATTTAATTAGGGTAATATTAGAGTAATAAAAGTTAAACGGAGCCTCCTCTTTCTGTTACTTATTGTTCCTATAAAACCCCTAAGATTTCAGAGTAGTTTCTGATTTCCGCTTGACTACTTCAAGGCAAATTCCAACTGGTGCCCCTACTACCAATATCAACACAGTGATTTGCTCGGGTTACGCTATTATTCCACTGATGAATATTGAATTGTAGAGAACAAGTAAATTTATCCGGCAATGCGTTGCTCCGCTACTTAGTCCAAATGATGTCCCTTCCAGTCCCTGAACAAACCCTTCATGACGTTTTTGGCTACTCGGCCTTTCGCGGCGAACAGCAGTATATCGTCGAGCATGTTGCTGCCGGAGGAGATGCGCTGGTATTGATGCCGACCGGCGGTGGCAAGTCTCTATGCTACCAACTGCCAGCCTTGCTGCGGCCAGGTGTAGGGGTCGTGGTGTCACCCCTGATCGCATTGATGCAGGACCAGGTAGAGACGCTTAATCAACTTGGCGTGCAAGCCGAGTTTCTGAATTCCAGTCTCGATGCCAGAGCAGCGCGAGAAGTATCCAATCGGTTGCTGCATGGCGAACTCAAGCTACTGTATGTCGCGCCCGAGCGGCTATTGACAGAAGGTTTCTTGGCTATGCTGGAACGCCTGCAGGCACGCAATGGTCTGGCGCTGTTTGCTATTGACGAAGCGCATTGTGTCTCACAATGGGGCCATGATTTTCGTCCGGAGTACCGTGAACTGACAGTACTGCACCAACGTTTTCCAACCGTGCCGCGCATCGCGTTGACGGCCACTGCCGATGCACCCACACGGGCAGAAATTGTTGACCGTCTGGCACTGGAAAATGCGCGGCAGTTTATCGCGAGTTTTGACCGCCCCAATATCTGCTATCGTGTTGCAATCAAAAACAATCCACGCCAGCAGCTGCAAGCTTTTCTTGAAGCTGAACATGCTAACGATGCGGGTATTGTCTACTGCCTGTCGCGCAAAAAAGTGGAAGAAACAGCTGTCTGGCTAAAAGCGCGCGGCTGGGATGCTTTGCCCTATCACGCTGGACTTGACACCGCAACACGCAACCAGCACCAGCGCAGATTTCTGCGTGAAGAAGGGGTTATCATGGTGGCCACCGTGGCTTTTGGCATGGGTATAGATAAACCTAACGTGCGCTTTGTAGCGCACCTCGATTTACCTAAGAGCATGGAAAGCTATTACCAGGAAACCGGGCGTGCCGGCCGCGACGGCCTGCCCGCCAATGCGTGGATGGTTTACGGCCTGGGCGATGTGGTGTCGATGCGGCAGATGCTTGATTCAGGCGATGCGCCGGAAGAACGCAAGCGTGTTGAACGGCAAAAACTCGATGCCCTGCTGGGCTTTTGCGAATCCACCACATGTCGTCATCAAACGATCCTGCGCTATTTTGGCGAAGCGCATCCTGGCCATTGTGGACAATGCGACAACTGTCTCAGCCCGGTAGATACCTGGGATGCAACCGAGGCGGCGCGCATGGCATTGTCCTGTGTCTACCGCACGGGACAGCGCTTTGGCGCCGGTCACCTGATCGATGTGCTGCTGGGCAAAAACACGCCACAGGTAGAAAGATTTCAGCATCAGCAACTCAGCACCTTCGGCATTGGCAAAGCATTGACATCACAACAATGGAGCAGTGTTTACCGGCAACTGGTTGCGGTCGGTTTGCTACAGGCGCAGATGGAAGCTTATGGTGGGCTGAGTCTGACTGAGGAAGCACGCCCGCTTCTGCGTGGTGAAAACAAGCTATGGTTGCGCCGCGACAATGAAACGGGCGGGCGTACCATGAGTCGTGCTGAGCGTGCCTCGCGAACGCGCGAGGCTTTCGCCGACGCTAAGGAAGACCCGCTATGGCAAGCGCTCAAAGCCATGCGCCTGCAATTGGCTCGCGAACAGGGTGTGCCCCCCTATGTGATCTTTCACGATAGCACGCTGTTGGAGATTCTCAATCATCGCCCTGCCAACCTCACCGAGCTAGGGCGTATCAGCGGTGTGGGTCAGGCCAAGTTGGCACGCTATGGCGATCAATTTTTGAAGGTGTTGGAGGATGCGGTGAATGGGGTAAGCTAATTTCGTTGGCTGGTGAAATAGGGGTATCCTGAGGATTCACCTAGGCACGGTTCTGCCAGAATCTTGCAGCGCTAAAGCGCTTGATTTCATGAAAATTTGTATATCTTATGGCTATCGCAAATCGACCTTGAGCTGCCTGCTCATATTAGTTTTTTATCAGTTGACGCTGTTGCTCTGAGTAGTAAATATTACTACTATAACGCAAGGAGGTTTTATCATGGCACATGTTGAAAAATTAAGTATTGCTCTGACACCTGAAATGGCTGCAGCTATCCGTCAGTGTGTCGAAAGTGGTGAATATGCCAGCAGTAGTGAAGTTATCCGGGAAGCTTTGCGCGATTGGAAGCTCAAGCGTTCTATTCAGCAAAATGAAATGAGAGAGTTACGAAGTCTTTGGCAAGCTGGGCTGGAGAGTGGCCCTGGTCATTTAACTGATATGGCCGAGATCAAAGAAAAAGCTCGACAACGGGTATTGGCCCAAGAAATGGATCAGAGCTAAACCGGTAAAGTTATGCCGGCAGTTAAAAGGACAGCGCAAGCTGAGGAAGATCTCATTGGAATATGGATTTACATCGCGCAGGATAATCCCATGGCAGCTGATCGTGTGCTCGATGACATTGAAGAAAAATGCGATGCGCTTGCGAACAATCCGTTAATGGGTCGTTTGCGAGCTGAAATTGCCCCAGAGCTTCGCTATTTTGCAGTGGGCAAATATTTGATTCTGTATCGCACAGTACAAGATGGTATTGAGGTTGTTCGTGTGATCCATGGTGTACGTGATTGGCTCCATTTATTCTGACGCACACACATGCACATGAGGTCTTGTCTTTTGCCCATCAGCGTTCGCCTAGCGCCTAGCACCGCATAGGGGTTACGTCACAGGGGGGCGCGAATCAAGAATCAAGAAAAACAAAGGCAGAGTCTAGAATTATGAATTCTTATTCTTGTGAGCCATAGCCCGATCGTTACTCTTGTTTTTCTTGATTCTCGACCTGACCCCAATGTTTGTAAATAGAATTTAATAAGCACTGACAATTAGTATAAAAGAAATGACCACACTCGATTATTACGAGATAAATGTATGACTCTAGTGGGGGGCTGTTTAACCTTGCAAAGCAAATCTACAAAGACTGTCATTGAACGGTTCAAATAGGACGATTAGATAGTCCATTAGCATATTATGATATGCATTTTAGTTCACCGATGTAACTAGATATTTTAGTTGCTATAGTAAAGCAAGTTGACTGACAGTATTTTGTTCTTTTCTTATCTCCCACCAGCTGAAACTCGGCATCTAGCTTTTATGTTAAAGAAGAAGTACCAAATAACGTACCTACATTTATGTCAATAGCTACCCTTGCACCAGAAAAGTTTGACTTCCAAGATCTTGTCTGTATTGAGATGATGCTGCGTTTTTATGACCGCATAAAATTTGAATTTCGCATAGAACCTGATGACGGCGAAGACGCAGAGATGATGTTTATTAGAAATACTGATCAGCTAACACGGTTCGAAATCCAGGTTAAAGGTGCAAAAGGAACTGTGTCCTTAAATACTGTAGCAGAATGCCTTGCGCACTTTCCGAACCGCAAAGCAACAGATTCACTCTTTGAACGCTTGATGGATGATCCTGATCGGTTAGTGGTTCTGGTGATGTCTGGACGCTGTGATGATGAGTCATCTATTTATATTCCCTCGTTGGAATGGCAAGGTGATTCTCATTCACTTTCTAACTTCAGGAAAAAAGATGCAGAAGCCCTATTAAAATCACTTATTAACGTCATAAATTCGGGCGGTGACAAGAGTAAGCTTCAAGCAAAACGTAGAACACATCTGGAAAAGATTGCCAAACAAGCTATTCTTAATGATGTACAAAGCATTTTGAGCCGGTTGATAGTTATAGAGCAAGTCAGTGACGACACGTTAATGGAAAAATGCGAATCTCTCTTACGTAAGCATCACAGAATACCGATTGATCGAACCGCAGAAGTGATCGCTCAACTGCGATCTATCGTGAAAACCGCAAAAATAAGAAAACAAAATGCATTTGTGGATTTTAGTTCTGAACTTGCCAAATTTAAACCACCACGAATCCGACCAGTAGGATATATAGCTCACGGCAAAGAAGATGAATGGATCAATACATTGTCTAGATCTTCCGCTTTACTAATTTCAGGGCTTCCGCGTGTGGGTAAGACTCATGTCGCTTGTTGGATCGCAGCCGAGTTCGAGGAAATGGGATACAAAGTAGAAAAAGCCTTCGATATTGATACCGCAGAGCGCTTTTTATTGGATTCTGTTGATGCTCAAAGGCTTGCAATACTAGATGATCCTTTGGGTGGTGCTCATCCTGTAGCAGATCCCCTTCGAGTTTTTTTGCGTATTAAGCAACTCGTTTTACAATTGAAGCCAGACAGAAAACTGATAGTCGCACAAGCACAGGATCGACTTTTGAATGTCACGAGGAAAGTAAAACTCTTTGACCTAAACATTGCAAAAATTCCATTGATAGAAATAGAAGCGGCATCGTCAGAATTTTCGTGCAAATTATGGCAACAACTGGGCGAACAATACAGTATTTCCAAGGCGCTTTTCACTATTGTATTAAATGCGTTGCAAAGCGGCGAGCTGAGCTTGGAGGCAGGCTGTTTGCATTATCTTGCGATTGAAAATCAGAAGGTACAAGATCCAAGTAATTTAGCTAAAGTAGAACATTTGGCTCACGTAGATGCATCCTCCCTAGGTCAAGCATTATCTCATGAAGTGGGCAAGGATATTCTAATAGGGCTAGCGGCTGCTACTAGCCCCGGTTTACCTATTACTGAGTCAGAGCTTGCTTTTATATTAGGCCATGGCGGTAATAAACTACTCGGAATATCGCGCATCGTGGGTTCGCAAATTTCTTTCCCGAAAAATTCAGGATTTCATCATTCTAAAGAAGCTCCAAACTACGAATTACTGCCACAATTAACTAACGATAATCAGGATGCTTTGGAAAAGCTAGAGCTAAGGCGAATTGTTGAGTGGTGTGATCAGGAGCGAGTATCATTCACTCATCCATTTTACCAAGCGGCAGCGGAGTCGTTGTTCGAAGAAAACACGCATAAAACGGCACATTTAATCCGAACCTTATTAGAGCGCGGTATCTTCTGTCTTTCTCCGATTACTTCACGTGCAACTGCACGCAATATTGAGTGGATTCATGACAGGCTTACGAATGAAAAAAACAAGCAAGCTTTAGTAAGGCTTGCTATTGATGCACTTGATTCGAGCTACCCATCTACGCGTGACATCTGTTTTGGATTTCTGATACGGCAGCTGCCAAATTTACCAAATAACTTGCGTGATAAGCTTCCAGAATGGGTTAATAAAGTCACTTTTATTTCGCTGTCACATGTCGAATGGATCAGTGGCGAAGCGAGGCTGCCAATGGGAGAAAATCTGATTGTCGAAGATAACTTATGGGGGACGATAGAAAAAAGCGAGATAGTAGGGATACTGTCTAAACTCGATGGAACCAGCGCCACGAAAGTTACACCTGAATGCGCTTGTAAAGCTATAAATTTCTACGAAAATAATTCTGGCGCAATGACTGTATGCGCTATCTCCCGCTTACTCAGTTACGATGAAGCATTGATACGTGCTCAGGCTATCAATATATGGTTGGAACAGATACGACAGGATGATGCTGATGTACTACAGAGGATTTTCATGGAAGATCATCCAGCCGTCTCAAAGGCTGCGCTTGAGGGAGTAATTAAATCTTGGAATAATTATGACGATAAACGGAAATCCGATATTCTTGAAGGCTTGCAAAAATTTCCAGCTTCCCCTGCGTCAGCCTCTGGAATGATTAATACGCTCTTAGTTTTTGGGCGGGAAGAATACACTGGTGCAGAAACACCCTGGCAAATATTCGAAGCAGTGCTACCGGATGTGCTAAATGCCTTGCCAGAAACAATCTCGATTAACGATGCACGTCTATTCGATGTTATAGATAAAGCCAGCTTGAATCTATCTGTCGAATCAATGCTTCGAATCATCGATAGTTGGGTAGGAATTCTTGAGCGCATTGTTACTAAGCGTATTCTGAGTGACTTTGAGCTTGGAGTTACGCAAATTTTGGTAAATGTGACGAAGAACAGCAAAGAGCAGCGCCTTATGCGTATGAACCGTTTGCTTTCTTTGCCTGGAACTGCTGCTTGAGTTCGTATAATTGCTGACTTAGTAGACAATTGGCAGGATCTGACCGACGAAGAGCAAAGCTCGATCATCGCAATTTTGCATGAAAATAGAACTGACAAATTCTGGTTGCGCGGTGCAGTGCTGACTCGTGAGCAAGTTCCATCAATTCTGGAACGAGAGATATTGCCTGCTGGTGTTGCGCTCAGTGATGGAGCTCTAAGATTAATGCAAAACTTGGATCCTCATCTGATCTCAACAGCTGTGAGAGTTTATATAGGGAATCCGCAACCTCTGTGGTTTATCGGTATACACCACTGTGGACAAGACATTTGGAAAAACATAGTTGAAAAGATCGCAGAGGATCCCACTCATGCTCTTTTCGACAAAGCGTGGGAAGAAATCACCTCAAAAGGAGATGGGAAACTTGTTGCGCATATTGTTGAAACAATAGGAACTAGCTATTCCGAGAAAGTATTTGAGCAGTTGCTGCGTCACAAACTCCGAGCGAACGGGGAGTTTATGCCTGAAGCATGGGCTGCTTTATTGGCTCTAGCGCCTGATCCAAAGGTTCGGTCAAGCTGGATTGAGTGTATGGCTTCTCACGCAAATAAAGTTCTTGATAACCTGAGTGAGGCTCGATTATGGCTTAGTGGCGAGAATTTGGAAGAATTCCTAGAATATTTCGCATATGATACCAACCTCTTGAAGTTAGTGACTACGATTGATCGGGAGCAAATTTTGAATAGCCCAGAGATCAAGGATAGTCTACTTTCTCTAATGCAGATTCTATTTGAAAAGTACCCACCATCACATTATGGTACCTGCGACTCCACCATGACTTTAATGCAGCAAATTGGTTACTCCAGTTCGGAATTGTCGATGATCCAAGAATGTCGTGAATCAATCATGACGATGCAGTTGAATTCAGAGTTGGCAGAACCAGTGGAGCCACAGGAGATTGATTGTTGGATATTCTGACAGACTTTACTGTTAAAAAGTAGGGGCTGTAGTAGATTAGCTTAGATACTAAGCTAATCTACTACAGCCCCTTTAACCACATAAAGTAGCAATATAGTAGCAATGTAGATTATGCAAAGTATTTATTGTATGCATAACTATCTGATATATATGGCGCCCTAGAGACGAATCGAACGTCCGACCTACCCCTTAGGAGACGCCTTCCCTATCGTGAAGCCCGTCGATAACATGTTGAAGGATAACATGTTTTTCTGTGGATCGCTCTATCCTTTTTATAAAAAATAACCTCAACTGTACCGAAATTGTACCGATAAATATTCAGTATAAATAAAAAGAAGGAAGTTGGATTGGGGAAATACCTCTTATCGTAGGAGTTAAAATTCTCGATTTCATCTATTTTCTATTCCCAAAAGAGAGACAAGAGAGATATCAAAAATATGGAAATGAGAAGGCAGTTATAGTTAAATTTGAATGGACGGAAACAGAGAAATTCTAATACTTAAGGAATTTAAATATGAAATATTTTAGTTGGGGAGGAGTAGGCAATGCATTACAAAATGGATCATTTGAAGGCTTTTCTTTTGAATATCTTTTTATGGGTTTGGGTGTTGCATTCTGTCTTGGGGTAAGTTACTTGGTATTTGTATTATTTTTGAATTACGTATGCTCTAAGATTTTCAGTCAGAGAATAAAAGATTGGTGGAATAAGATATAACGTAACTAATAAGTGCAAATTTTATATAGTGAATAGCACTACACAGAACTTATTATTTTGAATCTATTTGGAATAAAACGGTTCAGATTATTTTTTAATTCATAGATTGGGAGGGAATACGGTGATTATTGTGTTTGTCGAGTGTTAAACTATGATGTGTTCGGTATTGCGTTATATATTAACCCGTCAGTTCCCCTACAAGATTTTCGTAGTTTGCTTTCGTTATAGTATAGTGTGGCGGATCATCATTTGCTTTAGCTTCTGAAGCGTAACGTTTTGCTACACTTTCAATTTTATCTCTGTTCTGTTTGAATATTTCTTCGGCTGCTTCTGGTGTATCTTCATTGCATTGGAAGCAATAAATTAGTGCCTCTTGAGTGATTCTGAAGATATACCGTATTCCACTTTTTTTGCCATAGAAGTGCATTCCTCTATATTCATAATTCCACTCGCATTTTGATTCAAATTCCCAAAGCTCATTCATAAAATAATCTGTCTTATAAAATTTGTACTTTGATATTAACGTCAACAATGCTTAATTGATTTAGTTTTTTTAAGAAAAACTCCTCTGCAACATTAATCCAAAAACGGTTTTCGAGGATAACTTGCCGTTTGTAAAATTTGCATTCATCTATAAAGCTTCAATTTCTTCATTACGATGTTCAATCTGTTTTTTTAGCAGTCTTAAATCACTTTCAAGGCTAGTAATATGCTGGCATTTCCAGAATATAACTCTGATTTTACCAAGCGTAGAGTCAGCGAGAATTGTATCTATGCATGCCTAAATTCATGAGCTACTTATGAGTTTGGCTTGTGAGGGGGGGGAGGGGGGACATACCCCCACCCTTACCTATGGTGCAATTGGTGCCGAATTTTCCTCCAAGAAAATCCGAAGTTTAGAAATCTTCTAGCTAACCTCAGAAACCTTGTCCTGTAAATTAATCCAGAAAAATTAAAGCTGCTAAGCAATCATATCGTTATTAGCAAGATGATTGCCAATATTGCAATCAATAAAGCGGTTGAATAAAGATATTATTATTCAATTGGTTATATTTAGATTGTATCGATTGCAAGAATTTTAGGCTAAAAACTAGTTAACGGGAAAAATGATTGCGACTAATCACTTGATAAAAAAGCTGCTGTTTACTTTATTTGCTGTTTTCATAAGTAATAGTACAGTAGCTGAATGGGATTACGTAGGAGAGACAGAAAAAGCAACTTTGTTTATAGAGTACGATACCATTCGTAAAAAAGGAAACATGGCAAAAATGTGGATCATGTTTGACTATAGGCACGAACAGAGCCCACCAGGATTAAATTTTTTGTCCAGAAGATCTCAGGTTGAATTTGATTGCGATGAAGAAATGATTAGAAATCTTTACAGTTCTATTCATAGTGGAAGCATGGGAGGTGGGCAGGTTCTTCATTATGGAAATAATCCTTCTCCTGAATGGGAGCCAATACCACCTGAAACTGTTGGAAAAACATTGAGGGAATTTGCCTGCGGAAACCCCGTCGTTACACAGCTAACGATAAATGCTTTAGCAAGGAAGAAAGCTACTGCTCTACTCCCTAAAGCTCCCGATTGGGAATCTCCTAATTGGAAATTTTATGATGTTAAAGGATATAAGCCACATTTTTACTACGATCCAACTACAATTCAGAAAAAAGATCATTTTAGAAAAGTATGGTCACGAAACTCAAGTGATTCATATTGGGATCAACGGACACTTTATGAATTCGACTGCCAAAAGGAAAAGGTAAAAATTCTACATTATGATACTGCACCTACTGCTTTAAACAGAACCGATTACGATATACATATACCTCCTCTCAGGCCAGGCTCAGAAAGAATGGAATGGGTATCATTAAGAAGTGGGTTACCTGATTCTCCATGGTACCCTTCTGATGATGTAAAAACACTTTTCTATATTATTTGCGATAAATGAAGCTTGCGCTTTATTCAGATAGAGAATCATTACCAGCATAATGGTTACAGAAAATGCCGTTCGGCCTGAGCCTGTCGAGGGCCGATGTCAGTTGCTTAGCGGTTTGACAAGTTCACCGCGAACGGTAATGGTTTTACTGGAACGATCCACTAGGATGAAAAATAGTATATTTCTGATACTTATAATTTTGTTATTGGCAGGTTGTGCAACTAAAGCAAGGCACAAGGAAGATGCAACAGAAGCGATTAAACCAGATTTATTAGCTGCCCTACAAGCAGCCGATGCAGATGTTAGTGAGATATTCGCTAGATTTGAAAAATCCTCTAATGATCCTGATGCATTTAAACAATCTGCTTTATCATATAAAAGGGCACTGGATCAAGGATTAATGACTCCTGGGGATCTTCAATTAAGGTTAGCAACCATTACTAGGGAACATATCAATAAGAACCCTAGTAAGGCTGGAGAGATGATGCAAGCTCAGCAACGGATATTAGAGTTAGCTGGTGTGCAACGGAAAAAGAGGCATAAAAGAAACTACGAATTCAAATCATGGGACGAGGACGTTATACACTGCCGACGGAATTTAGATTTAAGCCTTAGGTGTGATGTTCCATTCTATCCCAATTATAAACCTGTTAGATCCTGGTGAGTTTTCTTAATGGGTGTAACTAATCAAAAATAACCTCTTAGTAATGGAAGAAGAGTATATAAGAAGAATAAGAATACTAGAATATTAATACAATACTAATAACTATAATAAATACATATACATATACATATACATATACATATACATATACATATACATATACATAGATATATTATTACTTAATAATAGGTTTAATACTAAAAGTATTATAGAAAATATCTTCCATTGCAGAACGTAGTTCTGATTCATATTTCTTAGCTACAATAAAACTATCATGAACAGGAAGGCAAGCAATACCTTTATTAGTTAGTCGATTGATAATATACTCAGCAAGCCATGCGTCATTACGCTGCAAATACATTCCAAACGATGGGGTAAAGAAATAATCGCTGATTGCTTCGTGCTTTTGTTCGATTTTTTGAAGTAAGGGTTTAGCATTCTTGATGTGAGATTCACTTCTAATGGTATTGATAGCATGTTCAGGTGATTCGCAATTGAATAACACTAAGAAAGCTTTCTTTACTTCAGCGCGATCACATCCTTCTATAGTATAAGGGTCTTCATTTAATAGAATTCCTTTCAAAGCATAGGCAATTCTTGGATGAAGGGCTGAATAATCCAACTCACCGACTTCTTCACCATTTATAGTTAATTTTCTCCTGTCTTCTTTGGGCATATTCATCCAGAAACCATTATAGAAACGTCCTCCGAAATCATCTGCATTAAAAACCCGCTTTACTGTGATGCAGGTTGGGTCATATTTGTATCGAAGGTTAATTCCATCAGTACCGATATTGGTTTTTCTAAGCAAGCTATTGTATTTTTGTAGATTTTCTCGCATTTGATTAGTGATTTTATTATCAACATAATCAATAACTTTTTTATTCTCATCTTTTTTTATAATGATTTCTTCTTCAGGTGTTTCAGGATCACGTTCTATTTTCGTTATATCAAATTCCAATAGTGCTAGAAGTTTGTCACTAGCTTTAATACGTGTCTGAAAACCTTCCCCTTTGGATCGATCAAAGAAGCCTTTCTTGATTTCGATATAGCCTAATGCGATCAGGTTATACAAAACACCTTTAAACAGATCATATTTAAGGTATAGCTTTCTGTATCGAGTGTCTTTTGTATAGTCATTTCGATTTAGGCTAATCATGCGCCAAGGGTTATCACTGTAATTTGCTGCAATCCATAAATCCAGAATGATAACGTCAAGGTGTTTTTTAGCACGTGCAGCTTTCCTTATTTGCTTGTTGTTAGCCTTTCTTAATTGTGCTAGCTCTGAGAATATCCCAGACAACTGCTCATTCATTGGGGGATAGTTTGTTTTTCGATGAACTTGAAGTGGGATAGCTTCCTGTAGCACCTTTGTTAGTGATTGTTCTTCATTGTCAATCATGGGGGTAAAAACTGGTGGGAGGTAAGATTAAGAAAAAAGTATTAGCAGTAACAATTGTTTTAAAATATTCATGTGATTAACATTCCATGCCAAGTGAGATACGCATCAGAATGCTCTATATTGCGTTAAAACTAACCATCCTATGTTTAACCTATGCAATCAACAAAAATAATCGACTGTAGGCGTTTTAAATGAGTATTATGTCTGTTGATAAACTTAGCTTTATGTAGAATTTTGTATCTAACTGATTAATAAGCATACATAAGCTGATCAACAATAAAATATCTGTAATAATCTGTTTTATAAGGAATAATGCGGCTTTACGAGTGGTGATGGTATTGCTGCATCATTCCATGTTGTGTTTATCGGTAAAGTTTTAACTAATCTTTACTGCTGATGACCGACTTTAAGCGTTCATTTTGGCGACAATATCTTCTGTTCTTAAGTGGGTATATCTTTTTAATTGTTGCAGTGTTTTATGTCCGCTGATGTGGGCTGTTTCCATGATGTTAAAACCACGTTCAAAGAATCTGGAGCATGCTTCATGGCGTAAATCATGAAATCTTAGGTTTTGTATGTTTGTTCGTTTTAACATTCTTTGCCATGCATGCTCAAAGCTATCAGGCCGTTGCCATGTCCAAAACACCCTGGGATTATTTAATTGACGGGGAATGCTGCTTAATGTCTCTATAGCCTTTTTGCTAAGGGGGACTATTCGAGTTTCACCGTTTTTGGTCATGGGTAGTAATGCTGTTTGTCTTTTTATGTCTATGTTGCTCCATTCGAGTGAGAGTAATTCTCCCAATCGCATAGCTGTTTCTAGGGCTAATATGATGAGGGGTGTCAGTAAAAATGATTTACTGTTTCTTGCTGCTTGTAACAGTATTTGTTCTTCATCATCAATAAGCCTTCTATCACGGCCTTTTGCTTGCTTAGGCTTGCGAACTAATGTAGCAACATTGTTTATGAGTGGAATTCCCCAATCTTTTATTGATATGTCTAGCAGGTGTGAGATTGAGACTATTTCCTTGATGATTGTTGCGCCTTGCTTCCCTTCTGCTAGCCGTTTGTCTCGGTAGGCTGCAATATGCTTGCTTTGTAATTGGCTAACGATGAAGTGACCAAAATGCCTTTTAAGAAATAGCATTCGTTGCTTGTCTCTCTTTGCTGATCGCTTTAGAGGGGTAACTTCCTGAATGTATCGGTCTATTAATTCACCTACTGTGGTTCTATCGGCTTCTTGTCTACAGACAAATACGCCTCGATCTATTTCAGATTCAATGAGTCTTGCCCATTTTTCTGCATTAGATTTGCTTTTGAACGTTTTGATTTGAATAGGAACCCCAGTTTTCCTGATTAAGACTTTGTATGTCCCAGACTGGGTTTTTGTGATTGTTGCCATGTTATACCCCATAAAAAAGTGTACCGAAAATGTACCGAACGGGTATTCCTAGACAACAAGGATTGATGTAACTATTTGATTATATTGGCGCCCTAGAGACGAATCGAACGTCCGACCTACCCCTTAGGAGGGGGTCGCTCTATCCACTGAGCTACCAGGGCGAAACCCGCATTTTACGCTATTATGTAGGAATGGATAAACAGAAACCGCATCCTGATAAAAATACTGCAGGACAGAAAAAATTACCTCGTGCCGTGGTGGTGCTTGGTCTGGTTAGTTTTTTCAATGATTTTGCTTCCGATATCGTCGCGCCGCTTATTCCAATTTTGCTTGCGTCTGTCCTGGCGGCTGGGCCGGTGGCGTTGGGTTTGATCGAGGGGATTGCCGATGCCTTGGCTAGCTTGTTGAAACTCTGGTCGGGGCGGCATTCTGACATCATGGGTGGGCGCCGCAAGAAACTGACATTAGCGGGCTATATGTTGTCGAACACGGCGCGCCCCCTGCTGGGGTTGGCTGTTTCCTGGCCAGTAGTGCTGTTGCTGCGCAGCATCGACCGCGTCGGTAAAGGAATACGCGGCGCACCGCGCGATGCGCTGGTGGCGGATGCCACGCCCTCACATATGCGCGGTTACGCATATGGTTTTCATCGTGCGCTGGATAATGGTGGCGCACTGGCAGGGAGTCTCACTGCCGCAGCCATACTGGCTTGGTCGGGGCTGGATCTGACCGAAGTGATTTTATGGTCCGCAGTGCCGGGCCTTGTTGCCGTCCTACTAATCGGTGTAGGTATCAAGGAAGAAAACAAGAGCAACATAACGAAAGCGGAAAACGCCTTACCTGAAGCACCGCCCCCCTTACGCTGGTCATTATTAGCTTTGCCGACACGGCGTTATCTACTGGTTCTGACGCTCTTCACCTTTGCGCGCGCCTCCGAAACGTTCATTCTGCTGCTGGGATATCAACTCGGTGTCGGTGTAGTCGAGTTGCTGCTGATCTGGTCTGCGATCAGTCTTGCCAAGGCCGTGACCTCGACTGCCGGGGGGCAACTGGCTGATCGCTATGGGCGGGGAGGTATGATGCTGATTGGCTGGGCTGCGTTTGCTGTGTCGTTCCTGTTGCTTGGTTTGGTGACCAGCAGTGGTGGATTATGGCTGGTCAGTATTTTTTACGGACTGTTTACTGGCATGAGCGAAGGGGCTGAACGTGCGCTGATCAGCGATTATGCAAGCCCCACTGAAAGGGGTACCGCCTTTGGCTGGTATCATCTGGCAGTCGGGCTGGCGGCCATTCCAGCAGGTGTGCTGTTCGGTTTCCTGTGGCAGTTTCATAGCGCATCACTGGCATTCTTTTTTGCAGGCGGACTCGCCGCCTTGGCCGCGCTATTGCTGCGATTATGGGCTTGGCCAGCTAAAGATACGATGGCGAGTTAAGCCGATGCTTTAAGCAGCACCAGCACGGCGCCACTACCGCCATGCTCGGGGTTGGCCTGGCAAAACGCCAGTACGTCATCGCGTTGCATAAGCCAGCCGCCAACTCGCGATTTCAGCACCGGTTCACGGTTTTTTGAGCTCAATCCTCTCCCATGAATGACGCACACGCATCGAACGCCATACCTGGCGCACTCATCGAGAAATACAGTCAGTGCATAACGCGCCTGATCCCGTGTCATACCGTGTAAATCCAGCTCAGACTGAATTTTCCAGTGGCCTCGCCGCAATTTACGCAAGATCTGGCGTGATAAGCCAGGACGCAGATAGGACCACTCATCGCCTTCCGGGATTTCCAGAGAAGGATGATCTGACAGCGTATCCTCTGCAGTAGGCTTTTCTACAGCAGGCCGAGGAATAGGCCGGGGCGGTTTTTGCCGATGAACGACTTGATTGGGTGGAGTGAGCGGGATGACATCCCGCATCGCCTCAAGAAACAAAGCAGTCTCTTCATCGTTATTTTTCTTATCGGATGTGACTGTTTTCTTGCCCCGCTTCACTTTAAATCATCGAGATATTTCTCTGCATCCAGCGCAGCCATGCAACCGGTTCCAGCACTGGTCACAGCCTGGCGATAAATCTGATCCTGCACATCCCCCGCAGCAAACACGCCAGGGATGCTCGTTGCTGTGGCATTGCCTTCATTCCCGCCGCGGGTGACGATATAGCCATTTCTCATGTCCAGTTGCCCTTGAAACAGATCAGTATTGGGCTGGTGCCCGATGGCAATAAAAACACCGCGTAAATCGAGCGTGCGGGTGGCCTCATCCTGGGTATTCTTGATACGGATACCGGTCACGCCTGATTCATCACCCAGCACTTCATCCAGCACATGATTGAGCGCTAATGTGACATTGCCGGTTTCCGCTTTGTTCATCAATTTATCGATCAGAATTTTTTCCGAGCGGAATTTGTCGCGTCGGTGCACGACGGTCACACGGCGGGCGATATGGGAAAGATACAGGGCTTCCTCGACAGCCGTATTGCCGCCGCCGATCACCGCGACATCCTGCCCTTTATAGAAAAAGCCATCACAGGTCGCGCAAGCCGACACGCCCTTGCCCATGTAGGCTTCTTCGGAAGGCAATCCCAGGTATTTGGCTGAAGCGCCTGTCGCAATAATCAGGGCATCACAGGTGTAAGTGCCTTGATCACCTGTCAGAACAAAAGGCCTTTCCGTCAGTTTAGCCGTATGAATATGATCGAAAATAATCTCGGTTTGAAAGCGCTCGGCATGTTTCTGGAAACGCTCCATCAATTCCGGTCCTTGAACCCCCTGTGCATCAGCCGGCCAGTTATCGACATCGGTGGTTGTCATGAGCTGGCCGCCTTGTGCCAGTCCCGTAATGATGACAGGATTGAGATTGGCGCGCGCCGCATAGATCGCAGCGGTATAGCCCGCAGGGCCAGAACCAAGAATAAGCAATCGGGAATGTTTAGTTGTCATATTTTAGTGTTAATAAAAAATAATTTAAGATTTTTGTTCAAGAACAATAGCGTACTCGTAAATATCCAGCGCTTCTGTTGCTGACGGACCTCTTTTACGAGCGATCATCAGCAAGCGCTCGGAGGGTTTCTTGTCGTTGAGCAGCAAATCGGTTTCATTCAGCGCTTCATCAGGGAAATACATCTGGGTGGTCAATTCCACGTAACCTTTTTTGGCTATCTTGAAATGGATATGCGGTGGCCGCATCCAGGTTTCCGATGCAGGATACGCCCCTGGCATGACGGTTTTGAAACGGAACTCACCCTGCTCATCCGTCAATACGATCGCCCATCCCTGGAAATTGGGGTCCAGGGGCGCAGAATTAGGATCGCGCGGGTGACGGTAGCGCCCCTTTGCATTCGCTTGCCAGATTTCTACAGTCGCATGCGGTACGGGCTGTCCCTGGCTATCCAGCACGCTTCCTTTGACGATAATGTGTTTGCCTTCGGCCACGCCATCACGGCCTTGCACTTGCGTCAAGTCGAAGTCTTTATCGTCCTGTGGCGTGACAGGATAAAACGGACCCTCCGTTTCAGGGGGAGTAGGCAGGAGTGCTTTAGCCAGACTTCCTTCCGCGGTAAACGCACCTGCTACACCCATCATGCTCAATTTAAGCAGCTTTCTCCTGGATAGGCTTTTCATTCTCATCTCCTCATGCCAGATTAATTACCTGCAAGCAGTTTAAATTTGTTTGACTTGAGCAGTTGAATACTGTTCCTATAATTTCTGCTCCACCCAACCGCTCACACTCTCTAATGCGGCAGGCAACTTATCAGGCAAGGTGCCACCTGCTTGCGCCATATCGGCACGCCCACCACCTTTGCCGCCCACTTGCCGGGCGACATAATTAATTAACTCGCCGGCTTTTACTTTTGCTGTCAGATCATTGGTAACCCCGGCAATGAGCGTCACTTTTCCGGGCTCTGTCGTTGCCAGCACGACGATGCAGGGCTTGAACTTGTCTTTGAGCTTATCCATGGTTTCACGCAGCGTTTTGTTGTCTGCCTCTTCCAGTTTAACCGCCAGCACTTTCGCGCCTTTGACTTCGCGCATCTGCTCGCCGAGCTCACCGCTTTGCAACGTAGCTAACTTTGATTTCAATGCGGACAGTTCTTTTTCAAATGCTTTCTTCACTTGCTGCAAATGCTGAATCGCCATTGGGATCGCACCTGCTTGCAGGGGTGGTACATTCAGCAAGGATGCGCTTTTCCTGCGATCTTCTGCCAGCACTTCCACATAGTGCATTGCACGGTCGCCGGTGCAGGCTTCCACCCTTCGCACGCCTGCCGCTACGCCGCTCTCGGAGACGATCTTGAATAAGCCGATATCGCCGGTACGCTTGACATGGGTGCCCCCGCACAGCTCCTGTGAAGAGCCGATATCCAGCACGCGCACTGCATCACCGTATTTCTCACCGAACAGCATCATGGCGCCGGTTTTTTTCGCCTCCTCGATCGCCATCACGCGCGCCTGACACTCAGTATTAATGAGGATCTCCGCATTCACGATTTCTTCCACCTGCCGGATTTGCTGCTCGGTCATCGGCTCGTTATGCGCAAAATCGAAACGCGTGCGCTCATGATCCACCAGCGAGCCTTTCTGCTGCACATGACTGCCCAATACTTCACGTAGCGCTTTATGCAGCAAATGGGTAGCCGAATGATGACGCGCCGTGCGCATCCGCGCCAGCGGATCGACTTTTGCGATGACCGTGTCGCCCACCACCAACCGGCCGCTGCTTAATAATCCTTTGTGACCAAATACATTTGCCTGGATTTTCTGTGTATCGGATACCATGAATGTGCCGCTAACCGCCAGCAACTCTCCGCAATCACCAACCTGGCCACCTGATTCTGCATAGAAGGGGGTGCGGTCAAGAACAATCACGGCCTCTTCACTGGCTTCGATAAATTCCACCTGACTGCCTTGCTGGTATATTGCCAGTATGCGCCCTTCCTGCTGCAAGCTGTCGTAGCCATAAAATTCGGTGGGAATACCGTGATATTCTACCCCACCTTGCATGGTGAACTTGCCTGCCGCCCGCGCCCGCGCGCGCTGGTCTGCCATGGCTTTGTCGAAGCCAGTGTAATCGATGCTGATGCCGCGTTCCCGGGCAATATCGGCGGTCAGATCGACGGGAAAGCCAAAGGTATCGTATAGCCGGAACACAGTCTCTCCGGCCAGCGTGCCACTGTGCTCGCGTAATGCCGCTTCCAGCACCTGCATGCCGTTTTCCAGTGTTTCCGCGAAACGCTCTTCTTCTTGTTTGAGCACGCTAGCAACGCGCTCCTTGGCGGCCACGAGCTCAGGATAAGCCGGCCCCATCACGTTGGCCAGATCATCGACCAGTCGATGAAAGAACGGTGTCTTTTGCTCTAGCCGGTAGCCGTGCCGGATGGCGCGCCGGATAATGCGGCGCAGCACATAACCGCGCCCTTCATTGCCAGGAATGACGCCATCGGTGATCAGAAAAGCGCAGGCACGGATGTGATCGGCGATGACCTTGAGCGAATTGTTCGATAAGTCACGGCTGCGCGTCTCGCGCGCTGCCGCTTTGATCAAATCCTGGAACAGATCAATGTCGTAATTGCTGTGCACTTGCTGCATCACCGCGGAAATCCGCTCCAGTCCCATGCCGGTATCTACGGAAGGTTTCGGTAAAGGATGCAACGTGCCGCTGGCATCACGATTGTATTGCATGAACACCAGGTTCCAGATTTCGATATACCGATCGCCATCCGCATTGGCTGAACCCGGCGGTCCGCCTGCTACCTCAGGACCGTGATCATAAAAAATCTCGGAACATGGGCCGCAGGGCCCGGTATCGCCCATTTGCCAGAAATTATCCATGGTGGCAATGCGCACAAAGCGTGATGGCTCGATGCCAACTTCATTGAGCCAGATATCCGCTGCTTCATCATCCTCGGCATAGACGGTCACCCACAGTTTCTCCTGAGGAATTTCCAGCACCTTGGTCAGAAACTCCCAGGCGTACTGAATGGCGTTACGCTTGAAATAATCACCGAAACTGAAATTGCCCAGCATTTCGAAAAAGGTATGATGGCGTGCGGTATAGCCGACATTCTCCAGGTCATTGTGCTTGCCGCCCGCCCGCACACAGCGTTGCGAACTGGTTGCGCGCACATACGGTCGTTTGTCCTGGCCGAGAAATACATCCTTGAACTGCACCATGCCTGCATTCGTGAACAGCAAAGTGGGATCATTGCCGGGTACCAGTGGACTGGACGCGACAATGGCATGACCATACGACTCAAAGAATTCAAGAAATTTTTGTCTTATTTCACTGCTTTTCATGTTTATTCCATTTCATGCAACCTGTATGGGGTGTCAGTCTTTATACATCTTCATACGAGCAAGCCAGCACCTGACGGACGATTTCCGCAGAAAATCCTCTTCCTGCCAGAAAACGCGCTTGTTTGCTGCGTTCTTTCAAGGTTTCAGGGATCACGCCGAATTTCCTGCGCCAGACTGCGCGCGCTGCCGCCAGTTCGCTACCTTTTAAATCGATCATGGCTGTGTCGATCAAATGTTCAGCGATGCCTTTTTCTTTCAGTTCATGGCGGATGCGCTGCGCGCCATATTTGTGCCTACGGCCATGCAGCACTTGCTCGACCACGCGTTCAGCCGAAAGCAACCCGCGCTGCTCCAGCGCGTCCAGTGCTTCCGACAGCGCTTCGGGCGTCTGGGGGGCGTGTTCGGCCAATTTCTTTTCCAGTTCTAGCCGCGAATATTCCCGTCTGGCCAGATAGCCCACTGCCAGGGTTTGCAAGCTCGGCTTGATGGTCATTATTCACCCGATTTGTCGCCTGCTTGAGCAATCTTGGTGGTCTTCATCGGTTCAGCCAAGCCTGCGGCAACCCGTATTTTCTGCTCGATTTCCTTGGCCATTTCCTTATGTTCTTTCAGATAATCGCGGACATTATCTTTACCCTGACCGATCTTTTCGCCATTATAGGAATACCAGGCACCTGATTTCTCGACCAATTTATGCAATACGCCCAATTCGATGATCTCGCTTTCGCGTGAGATGCCTTCACCGTAGAGAATGTCGAAATCAGCCTGCTTAAACGGTGGCGCCACCTTGTTTTTGACGACCTTTACCCGGGTTTCGTTGCCGATCACTTCGTCTCCCTTTTTGATCGAACCGGTGCGGCGGATGTCTAGTCGTACCGAAGCATAGAACTTCAATGCGTTCCCTCCGGTGGTCGTTTCAGGATTGCCAAATACCACGCCGATCTTCATGCGTATCTGATTGATGAAGA
This sequence comes from Nitrosomonas sp. Nm58, assembly GCF_900107335.1. Taxonomy (NCBI): domain Bacteria; kingdom Pseudomonadati; phylum Pseudomonadota; class Betaproteobacteria; order Nitrosomonadales; family Nitrosomonadaceae; genus Nitrosomonas; species Nitrosomonas sp. Nm58. Next base: position 97,186 of record NZ_FNPQ01000002.1, read on the forward strand.
TCACCATGGTGTTACTGCGCTTGATATTGGCGGTCAATTTACGCAGCGCTTGCGACATCAGTCTGGCTTGCAGCCCCATCTGCGGCTCACCCATTTCACCTTCAATCTCAGCGCGCGGCGTCAAGGCCGCCACAGAATCCACTACGATAATATCGACCGAGCCGGAGCGAACCAGCATATCGGTAATTTCGAGTGCCTGTTCGCCATTGTCGGGTTGCGAAATCAGCAATTCCTGGATATTGACGCCGATTTTCTTGGCATATTGCGGATCCAGGGCATGCTCTGCATCAATAAAGGCAGCCGTCCCACCCATTTTTTGCATCTCGGCAATCACCTGCAAAGTCAGCGTGGTTTTGCCGGATGATTCGGGCCCGTAGATTTCAATGATCCGTCCACGTGGCAATCCCCCCACACCCAACGCGATATCCAGTCCCAAGGAACCGGTTGAGACCACCTGAATATCATTGGCCACCTCGCTCGCATCCATGCGCATGATCGAACCTTTGCCAAATTGCTTTTCGATCTGGGAAAGCGCCGCAGCCAATGCCTTATTTCTATTTTCGTCCATCTTTTTTCCTGTTAAGAATTCTCCGGATTATCGCATATTCAATACCGGAAGGAAGAAACTTGCAGTAGTCCATTTTATAGCGAATATCCGGGTACTTCGAAAAATCAGTAAAAACTTCAAGCGTATGACTTCCCTGCGATATAATTTGGACACTATCAATATCGACGCCATTCATTTCTTATATTTTTAGCAAAAAAGGGGATAAATCATTCGAATCATTTTGTTAGGTGCCCCGGGCGCGGGAAAAGGCACCCAAGCCAACTATATCAAAGAACATTTCGGCATCCCGCAAATCTCAACCGGTGATATGCTGCGTAATGCTGTCAAAGCGGGCACGGAGCTTGGCATCATGGCAAAAAAAATTATGGAGTCAGGCGGACTGGTATCGGATGACATCATTATCAATCTCGTCAAAGAGCGTATTGCTGAACCCGATTGTGCCAATGGTTTTTTGTTTGATGGTTTTCCTCGCACCATTCCGCAGGCAGATGCGCTGAAAGCAGCCGATGTGCAGATCGATTGCGTCGTCGAAATCGATGTGGCTGATAGCGAAATCATCAAGCGCATGTCGGGCCGCCGGGTGCACCCAGCTTCAGGTCGTACCTATCATGTTGAATTCAATCCATCCAAAGTAGACGGAAAAGATGATGTGACGGGTGAACCCTTGATCCAGCGGGACGATGATCGGGAAGAGACCGTCAGAAAGCGTTTGCAGGTCTACCATGATCAAACCAAACCGCTCATCCAGTACTACTCGCATTGGTCGGCAAGCGGAGAGTCCGGCGCACCGCGTTATATCAAAATAGCTGGCATGGGCGATGTGGAAGCCATACGTCACAGCATCATCACATCGCTCACAAATAAACCCAAAAATTTTTTTGAGAAGTTATTGAGTTACTTCCAAAAGTAAACAAAAAATAGAAGCGCTAACATTTTGATCAATCAGGAGAAAAAAATCATATGGCAATAAAAAATGCATTCTATGCACAATCTGGCGGAGTAACCGCCGTTATCAACGCCTCCGCGGCGGGCGTCCTGGAAACAGCTCGCGCCCATAGCGACAAGATCGGCAAAGTATACGCTGGCCGTAATGGCATCATTGGCGCACTGACGGAAGATTTGATTGACACCAGCGCAGAATCCGCTGAAGCGATCAGGGCGTTGCGTCATACGCCTTCTGGCGCCTTTGGCTCCTGCCGTTACAAACTGAAAAGCCTCGAACAGAACCGGCGTGAATATGAGCGTTTGATCGAAGTCTTCAAGGCGCACGACATTGGCTATTTTTTCTATAACGGCGGCGGAGATTCAGCGGATACTTGTCTGAAAGTATCGCAGTTATCGGACACGCTCGGTTATCCCCTCCAAGCTATTCACGTTCCCAAAACGGTTGATAATGATTTGCCGATTACCGATTGCTGCCCTGGATTTGGCTCGGTCGCGAAATATATCGCGGTATCGACGCGCGAGGCCAGTTTTGACGTCGCGAGCATGGCCAAAACATCCACCAAAGTATTTGTATTGGAGGTGATGGGCCGTCACGCAGGATGGATTGCAGCGGCTGGCGGATTGGCTTCGAGTAAAGATTGTGAGATTCCCATTGTCATCCTGTTCCCGGAAATTACTTTTGATAAAGAAAAATTTCTCGCCAAGGTTGATAGCTATGTTAAGCAATTTGGCTATTGCTCGGTGGTGGTATCAGAAGGTGTCAAGGGCGCAGATGGCAATTTCCTTTCCGACCAGGGATTACGCGATGCGTTTGGCCATGCGCAATTAGGTGGAGTCGCACCGGTCGTCGCGAATATCATCAAAGATGGGCTGGGACTGAAATATCACTGGGGAGTGGCTGATTATCTGCAGCGTGCAGCCCGTCATATTGCCTCCAAAGCTGATGTGGAGCAGGCTTATGCCATGGGTAAAGCCGCTGTCGAATATGCCATTGCCGGGCATAACTCAGTCATGCCAACCATTGAGCGTGTCTCCAATACGCCTTACAGCTGGAAAGTGGGCATGGTTGAATTATCGAAAGTCGCCAACGTAGAGAAAATGATGCCTGCGGACTTTATCACTGACGATGGCTTTGGTATTACGGAAAAATGTCGTGAGTATCTCTCGCCATTGATCGAAGGCGAAGATTATCCTCCTTATAAAAATGGATTGCCCGATTACGTGCGCTTGCAAAATATCGCGGTCGCCAAGAAGTTGGGTGAGTTCAAGCTTTAATCTCATACAGTTACATTCTGGCGGCAAGAACGTATAAAATATGCGCTTTTGCTGCTTCTGATTCAAATTAGATGATTGATGCGAAATTTTCAGACCAAATTTCGCATGTTTTTCAGGTGGTCTGGCTTTAATTGGAGTTCTTTATGGCAAATGGTTTAACGATCGCAATTCTCAGTGCGATTCTTGCCCTGGTTTTCAGTGGCATCTGGATCAGGCGTATTTATGCTCAGTCTCCCGGCAATGCACGTATGCAAGAAATCGCTGCTGCCGTTCAAGAAGGTGCATCGGCTTATCTCAAGCGCCAATACATGACGATTAGTATGGTGGGTGTGATTCTATTTCTTGCCGTGGGTGCAGCCCTCTCGTGGAGTACGGCTTTCGGTTTTGCCTTAGGCGCGCTGCTTTCTGGAGTCGCTGGTTTCCTGGGCATGACCGTATCTGTTCAATCCAATGTGCGCACGGCTGAAGCAGCGCGCACTGGACTGAATGAAGCATTGGAAATCGCATTCCGCGGCGGTGCCGTCACCGGCATGCTCGTGGTAGGACTTGGATTATTGGGTGTGGCCGGATATAGCGCACTGCTGTACAGCGATTCAGCTGCTGATCAGTCCATGAGCGACATCATTCATCCGCTGGTGGGTTTTGCTTTCGGTGGCTCGCTGATTTCTATCTTTGCGCGTCTGGGTGGAGGTATTTTCACGAAAGGCGCAGACGTTGGCGCGGATCTGGTAGGCAAGGTCGAAGCAGGTATTCCTGAAGATGATCCACGTAACCCGGCTGTGATCGCAGATAACGTGGGGGATAATGTGGGCGATTGTGCCGGGATGGCAGCCGACTTGTTTGAGACCTATGCTGTTACCATCATCGCAACCATGATACTGGGTGCTTTGTTGTTCACATCCAATACAGCCAATGCCGTAGTTTATCCATTGATGCTGGGCGCAGTCTCGATTATCGCTTCCATCATCGGTTGTTACTTCGTCAAAATGCGTGAAGGCGGAAAAATCATGAATGCGCTTTATCGTGGCCTGGCTGTGGCTGGCGCGATTGCGTTTTTTGCTTATCTGCCTGTCACTGTCTGGTTTATGGGGGGGATGTCCTTAAATCTTGAGGGTGTTGATGTCGCCGGCGGTGAACTGGTCATGCGCTTGTTTGTTTGCGCCGCTATCGGCCTGCTCCTGACGGGCTTGATGGTCATCATCACCGAGTATTACACCTCGACCGAATATCCGCCCGTTCAGCATATCGCTAATGCATCGACTACTGGGCATGGTACCAATATCATCGCGGGTCTCGGCGTTTCCATGCGTGCGACGGCTGCGCCGGTATTGGCAGTGTGTGCAAGTATTCTGATTGCCTATTCGCTGGCGGGCCTGTATGGCATTGCCATCGCTGCCACCGCTATGTTATCCATGACCGGTATTATCGTGGCACTTGATGCTTACGGTCCCATTACTGACAATGCAGGCGGTATCGCTGAAATGTCTGGCATGCCGGAATCTGTTCGTGCGATTACTGACCCGCTGGATGCGGTTGGCAATACCACTAAAGCCGTGACCAAAGGTTATGCCATTGGTTCAGCAGGGCTGGCTGCACTGGTGCTGTTTGCTGACTACACGCATGGTCTGGAGCACGCAGGCAAATTGCTCACTTTTGATTTGTCTAATCATCTGGTTATTATCGGTCTGTTCATTGGCGGCATGGTGCCTTACCTGTTTGGCGCAATGTCGATGGAAGCCGTCGGACGGGCTGCGGGCTCGGTGGTGATTGAAGTGCGTCGTCAATTCAGGGAAATTCCAGGCATCATGGAAGGAACGGCTAAACCGGATTATTCCCGTGCGGTGGATATGCTGACTAAAGCGGCTATTAAAGAAATGATCGTACCGTCATTACTGCCCGTTCTGATTCCTGTGCTGGTAGGCATATTCCTTGGCCCACAAGCGCTAGGTGGCGTATTGATGGGCTCGATCATTACCGGCCTGTTCGTGGCTATTTCCATGACTACCGGTGGTGGTGCATGGGACAACGCCAAAAAATACATCGAAGATGATAACTACGGCGGCAAAGGAAGTGAAGCTCACAAAGCGGCGGTAACAGGTGATACCGTTGGCGATCCGTACAAGGATACGGCTGGCCCAGCGATCAACCCGCTGATCAAAATTATCAATATCGTGGCATTGCTGATTATTCCATTGCTGTAATATTGTATATTTTAGCAATTGAAAAAGCCCACCAGTCAAGCTGGTGGGCTTTTTTTTTCGACTGTTAGTTTCTTCGTTGTCATCATCCTGTCATTGCATTTTCTTGCCACATTACGTAGGATTGATTGCGGGTGCCTATGAGCAAATTGAATCGCTACCTGCTCACCTACAGTCACTCGTGTTTACAGCCTTTATCAGAAATCCTATGTAACTGTTTGTATTAACAACATTAACAGGAGAATCAAGATGAACGTTAAAATACGCGCACTCGCTTTACTAACAACACTGCTCTTTGCAACCTCCAGTTTTGCTGACTTATTAGGCGATGAAAAGGTCGAGTGGTCTCAGGTTCCAGAAAAAGTCCAGAAAACCATCACGCAACATGCGCAGGGTGGAACCGTTGAGAAAATTGAAAAAGAAACAGAGAAAAAAAAGGTCATCGTTTATGAGGCTCATGTAAAAAAACCCGATGGCAAGAAAATTGAGATTAAAGTCGAGGAAGACGGTACGCTGTTTGAAATCGAACAAGATTAAGCACTCAACATCCATTCAAAGCCAATCTTCACGTTATTCCCTCGCGGTCTGGCATACCATCGGCCAGACCGCATTCTGATTTAGCTCAAAGGAGGGGTATTCCATGCTAACCAAAACGTTTTATTCACGGCAACCAAGCTTAATACTCGTGACCTTGAGTATAGTCTGCACCTTTGCTCAAGCAAGCCCGGCCATCTCATCAGATGCGCCAGCAAAATCCGGTGCTGGACATAAACACGCGGAACACACGGATCAAACCAATCAGCCAGGACCCGCTGGCGAGCTCCCGCCTAAACTGCAAAATCTCGGCCCCCATACTTTTCCAGTCAGCACAAAAAACCCGCAGGCGCAATTATTCATGAACCAAGGACTCAACCTGGCTTATGCATTCAATCATGCCGAAGCGCGCCGCGCCTTCCGCGAAGCTGCGCGACTCGATCCTGCTCTGGCAATGGCTTACTGGGGCCAGGCGCTTGTGCTGGGACCCAATATCAATGCCATGATGGATCCAAAAGAAGAGCAAGAGGCGCTTGAGCTCATTCAGAAAGCGGCATCGCTTATGGCAACGGCATCGCCAAGAGAACAGGCGCTCATTCGTGCGCTGGAAAAACGTTATACAGGAAAAGCGGAGCAACGCAGCGTAAACAACCAGGCTTATGCAGAGACGATGCGTACAGCACACCAACGCTTCCCGGATGATCCCGATATCGCCATGCTCTATGTTGAATCGATGATGGATCTTCGCCCATGGGGCTACTGGATGCCAGACGGTCAGCCGTATGAAGGTACGGCGGAAATCGTGGGTATCACGGAAGAAGTCATGCGCAAAGATCCGAAGCACCCCGGCGCCTTGCATATGTACATCCATCTCATCGAACCCACGTGCACGCCCGAGCGTGCAGAAAAAGCAGCGGATACCCTGTTGGCGCTCATGCCAGCCGCGGGCCATGTTGTGCACATGGCCTCGCATATCTATCAGCGTGTCGGACGCTATGCGGACTCGATGAAAAGCAATCAGCTCGCTATTGCCGCAGACGAAGACTATCTTGCGCAATACCCAGCGCAAGGGATCTATCCGATGGGCTATTACCCGCACAATATCCACTTTCTCTGGTTTGCGGCTACACTGGATGGACAAAGTAAGATCGCGATTGACGCGGCTCGTAAGGCGGCAGCCAAGGTCAGCGATGCCGCGCTGAATGAGTTACCTGTAACCGCGATATTTCGTGTTATTCCCTACTGGTCGCTGGCACGATTTGGGCACTGGCAAGACGTTCTCAAGGAACCGCCTCCCCCTGCTAACAACGCGTTTCTCACAGGTGGCTGGCACTATGTACGTGGGCTCGCATTTGTGGCGACAGGCCAGCTACAACAAGCTGAACAGGAGCTCGCGTCATTGCGCAAGATTATGCAGGAGCCGGGCCTGGACTCACCGCTATTTTCACAGAATACAGCCCGCACAGTACTGGCTATCGGACCCGAGGTATTGGCCGGCGAGATTGCTGCCGCTCAGGGAAAATTTGCTGAAGCGATCGCCCATCTCGATCAAGCTGTCCGCCTGGAAGATGGTCTGGTTTATACCGAACCGGCCGAATGGCATTTTCCGCCGCGTCTGGTGCTGGGGGCAATTCTGCTCGAGGCAGGACGTCCGGCTGAAGCGGAAACGGTTTATTGGGAAGACCTGCGGCGCAACCGCAACAACGGCTGGGCATTGTATGGTCTGCTGCAAGCACTGCGCGCACAACAGAAAAATGACCAGGCAGCACTCATCGAAGTTCGCTTCAAAAAAGCATGGGAGCGTGCTGACATCATGCTCAATGCTTCACGTTTTGGACGAAAACCCAAGACCTGAACAGACGAAGCAGGTGAGTCTCGATAAAATGAATTTAACCCGGATATTTCATGAATTCGCGTGATGATCACGCAGGATTTTGATTAATAGGGAAGTTTTGAGAAGGAGTGGTGTAGTGATTCATACACCCGACTGAGCAAAATCTTTCTTATTAATCAAAAGACAAGTGAGGACACGTGCCAATTTATGAAATATTCGGGTTAATGGGCTTTAGCAGAGCCCGATGAACCGTATTGCAGCGATCGATTGGCTGCGTGGTATCGTTATGATATTGATGGCGCTGGATCACGCTTCCGCTTTTTTCAACCAAGGGCGCGTCGCAAACGATAGCATCGTCACGCATGAGGTCGGCTCAGGTTTTGTTGTCGAGCAATTTTTTACCCGCTGGATCACGCATCTGAGCGCGCCTACCTTTGTGTTCCTGACAGGAACAGCGATGGCACTCAGTATCATGCAGCGTCGTGAGAAAGGCATGCATAGCAAAGCCATTGATCGTGATCTGCTGATCCGCGGCGCATTCATTGCATTGCTTGATATCGTGGTATTTTCGTTCATGAGTGGAAAGCTGTATCTGCAAGTATTGTATGCAATCGGGGTCAGCTTGATGCTGATGACGCTGCTCTATCGTCTGGACAGGCGCGTGCTATTAGCCAGTGCGCTGATCCTGCTCTGTGGTGGCGAAGCCTTTACCGTCTTGTTCTGGCAACCGCATGGCGAGGTACCGCTGTGGCTGGCATTGACTTTTGCTCCTTGGTTCAGTGAATCATTTACGGTGCTCTATCCGGCAATTCCCTGGCTCGCCATCATGATGCTGGGATGGGTATTTGGCGACTGGCTGACAACCCGCGCGAAAAATCCCTGGTCAGTGATGCGTGTCTTATTGATAGGAGGTTCGTTGGCCGTGGTTTGCTTCCTACTCGTGCGCGGTTTCAATGCCTACGGCAACATGCTACTGTATCGTGAAGACTATTCGATTATCCAATGGTTGCATGTCAGCAAGTATCCGCCGGGCATCAGCTATATTTCACTGGAACTGGGATTGATGGCGATCATGCTGGCGGCTCTGCTGTGGTTGCAGCCGAAGATCGTTATCCGTCAATATGGTCCCATTTTGGTATTTGGCCAAACAGCGCTTTTCTTCTACCTCGCACATTTCGCCGTGTTGACCATGCTCACCCTGTTTCTGGAGCGTGCCGGACTTGGACAGGCTTATCTCGCCGCTACCATCACGCTGGCAGTGCTCTACCCAATTTGCTGCGCCTATCGCGCCTTGAAATGGCGTTATCCAGATAGTGTCCTGCGGTTTGTTTGAAGGCGTAAATACCCTAATTCCTTAACGTAGCAGCAAGATTACATGACTATTCTTACCCGATGTTTCTGGTACTAAGGGATAAAAATTGTATGCAAATGCATTATTGCTTGCCTAATTGTTATCCCTTAGCATTATTGTGCAGCGAAGCTGAATTGGTTTGATCCGTTGCTTCTGTTCTGCTTCAGGAGTCAATCAGAAAATTGGGGTTAAATAATTAAGCTACCCTGACTCCAATTATTTGAATTATCTTTATTTTTTCTATATAGGAGACTGCAAAAATGAAACTTTCACTCATATTAGCTGCCCTCTTAGTAACAACGTCCTTCCTAACTGCCTGCATGGAACCAAAACCTGGCCAGTATCCGCCAAGCGCGTCGATGGAACGTGATTCTATGCCGGACAAAGACGCTCAAAAAAGCTCAAAAGGCTAGCACTAAACACATGACACAAATATTTTAACCGCCCTCTTAGGGCGGTTTCTTTATAATGAGAGTCATCAAGCAAATTTATGAGCTGGCTTTAGCATGGTTCTTCTTTTTACCGAAACTAACCTTCTGTCCTGTTAGTACTTCAATCTGTTGTTTAAAACGTTTAGGGCCAATTGCCAAACATGAGTGGGCAATACAATATGATGAAAGCTAAGTTGGCTAATACCCTTAATACCCAAAGAGATATCGTGAGTATTGCCGTAATAGATTGTGTTATTCTGGAAATGTAATACTCACGTGACTGACGACTCCCCGATCACACGAAATCAGGAGATACCCCATGGCAAAAGTTCTCGTTCTTTATTACAGCATGTATGGCCACATCGAAACCATGGCGAAAGCGGTAGCTGAAGGCGCACGTAGCGTGGAAGGCACCGAGGTCACCCTCAAGCGCGTGCCCGAGCTGATGCCGGAAGACGTGGCGCGAAAGGCTGGCGCCAAGCTTGATCAGGCGGCGCCAATCGCGACAGTGGACGAGCTGCCGCACTACGATGCCATTATCTTTGGCACACCAACACGTTTCGGCAATATGTGTGCGCAGATGCGCAATTTTCTTGACCAGACAGGCCGGTTGTGGCTCAACGGTAGCTTGATTGGCAAAGTGGGTAGTGTATTCACGTCCACAGCCACCCAGCACGGCGGGCAGGAAACCACGATCACCTCGTTCCACAGCACCTTGTTACATCAAGGCATGATTATCGTGGGTGTTCCCTATTCGTGTCAGGAGATCCTGAACATGAGTGAAATTACCGGCGGATCACCCTATGGGGCGAGTACGCTTGCAGGCGGCGATGGTAGCCGTCAACCGTCAGAGAACGAAATAAAAATTGCTCGTTTCCAGGGAGCCCATGTCGCACAAGTGGCCAGGAAATTATCAAGCTAATTAAACCCGAATATTTCATAAATTGGCACGTGCCCTCACTTGTCTTTTGATTAATAAGAAAGATTTTGCTCAGTCGGGTGTATGAATCACTACACCCCTCCTTCTCAAAACTTCCCTATTAATCAAAATCCTGCGTGATCATCACGCGAATTTATGAAATATTCGGGTTAACCGCTTGGAGAGGAGGGGGCAGCTAGGGAGGGGTATGTTCCTCTTAGCAGAACATGAGCGCTTTTCACCCTTAGGAATTTTATATGGTCAACCAAGCATCTGAAACGTTTTCACCCGTTTTGTATTTGCCTCATGGCGGCGGGCCGTTACCCATTTTGGGTGATAAAAGGCATGAGAAGATGGTTTCTTTTCTGAAGGAAATCAGAAGCAAACTGGGCGAACCGTCAGCGATTTTAGTCATCAGCGCTCATTGGGAAAAAGATCAAGCGACGATAATCAGTGGCAGTCATCCTGGAATTATCTATGACTACTACGGGTTTCCTGCGGAAGCTTATCAAATCCAGTACGCTGCACCGGGTTATCCCCAGTTGGCGAAGGAGGTGTTTGAGTTGATAGCAGCCAGCGGTATGCCAGTGAAAATGGATGAGCAGCGCGGTTTTGATCATGGATTGTTCGTGCCGCTTAAACTGATGTATCCGCAAGCACAGATTCCTTGCATCCAGCTATCATTACTCAGGAATTTAGATCCCGGAAAGCATATCGCGCTTGGAAAAGCCATCGCGCCTTTACGAAAGAAAAATATCCTGATTATCGGATCAGGCATGTCGTTTCATAATTTGAAGGCTTTTTTCTCGCAGGATGTTGACAGCAACAAAGAAAACGATGCATTTGATAGCTGGCTGATCGAAACATGCACCAGCCAGGCGATTTCGCCTGAAGCGCGCGAGCAGCGATTGATTGAATGGGAAAAGGCGCCATCGGCTCGATTTTGTCATCCCAGAGAAGAGCATCTATTACCGCTACATGTTTGCTACGGCGTCGCCGGTACCGGTACCCCAATCGCCCAAGTGGTATTTAACGAGGAAGTTATGGGCAAAAGGGTTACGAGCTTGCTGTGGCGGTAGCAAGGGACATTCCTTAACAAGGAAGCAAAACCCGGAATGATTGCTGCCAAGTCCCGCTGACCCCCGCTAAATTAGAATGCAAGGTATCGCTAACATTGCCACACTGCCTTAGTCAGACTGGTTTATAGTATTCCCTTGCGGTATAAAACACATAAATCCATCATGATGGCGATACCATAGTGCAGCATCACGCCTGGCCAGATGCTTTTGCTTTTCAGACTCATCGCACCCAGCACGACACCGGCAACAATTGCGCCAATCGTTTCAGGTAGCGGTTTACCAAAATGAATCATGCAATAGGGAATGGTCATGACAAAGATGGCATAAATCCCAAATTTTCGTTTAGTGCCGTGCAACAAAAATCCTCGGAACAAAAATTCAAGCGCAATAAATTGAAGAAAGTAAAACATCTGCCAAATTACAAAACTCGGATAAAGTTTCTCAGTTTTCCCTACATCATAAAAAGGATAACCTGCCATGAAGCTTTCCGTCCCCGAGAAATAAACAATTATGGGGATCATACTGATGATCATCAGAAGATAAGGCCTATAATTGCTGAAACTGTAATGAGGTGCCAAGCCGTAATCACTGGGCTTTTCTTTTATAACCAGCACAACTACCAGCAATGGGAGAATAAAATAAAACAAGATAATAGAGGACGCCCAGAATATTAATCGGTGCAGCTGAGCATTTGCATGATGCAGCATGGATGACTGGAATATGTTTGAGAGATCGTTTAATTCAATGCTTTTCAAAACTGATAATACAAAGCGGTAATCTCCCAAATAGCGATTAAAGGTTAGCGCCAACGCGACCACAATGCAGATCAGCGCTACTTTTAAACCGCCTTTTCTTGCTTGCCATTGTAATAATTTGGTAAAACTTTGATTTGATTGAGGGATAAAAAACCTGAGCATTTTTGTTTGGGGAGTAAGAAAATCTTATTCGAATGGTTTGTGCTACATAAATATTTACTTGATAGAGCGTAAATACATTCAGGGGCTTTAGGAAGTTAAAGCAGATTTAAATGTAATAATTTGAGTATTGCAATGCAGAGATTATCACGGCGATGACTATAACGAAATTCGGTTTCTTTCAGGGGAAAAAAGTGCGCTGAGAGGAAGTCATCGAGCAAAATAACGCAGATCAATTTTTGTATCAACTGTTTTGTATTTACCCTATAGACGCGCATTACACTCAACCATGAGTGAAGCTGAAAACAGCGCCCAATGTTCACCAATTTTTCGGGGAGAATGATGTGATGAAAAAAGTAATAGTCATTTTAGTCGTACTCTTATCTGCATGTGCCAGTGTCAGTGGACCGAAAGAGAAGCCTTGGATTTACGAAGAACCGATGGCGGGAAATCATTCCGCGCTTGCACGCTGTGTGGTGAGCAAGCTGCAATCGGATAGCAGGTGGTCAATTCGCATGTTGCAATTCAGCAATCGGCTCTATCCAGACATTGATGCATCCGAGGTTTACGCTTATGACATGAGGTTCCTGCCGGGTGTTTTTGCACGCAACTCGCCTACCAATCCAGATGCGGTATTTGATTATGCCGATCTGAGTCCTGAGGCTCTGCCCTATGGTCAACACGGTACTTACACCGGGCCCGACTATGCGTTTGCTTTGATGATTAAGAAGATTGACGACAACAGCGTTATGGCGACCCTGAAGGGAAGCAAGCATGTAGGCGGTATCGCCTGGGAGTATTTGCAGGCGTGCGCGCAGGTCGGAATCAGCTCTTAGCAACGGCGTTTCTGCTCAACTGAACAAAACTTTGTATTGAGGTCCTCCACAATCCAGACTGAACGCGTGATTCGCTGTTTCCTATTACAGAAAAAGATTCTGGTTTAATCAACAAAATAAAACATGTTTCATAGTTATGATGTGATCATCATCGGTGCTGGCGCAGCCGGGTTGATGTGTGCGATAGAAGCCGGAAAGCGCGGGCGGAGAGTGTGGCTGATCGACCACATGACAAAAATTGCGGAGAAGATACGCATTTCTGGCGGCGGGCGGTGCAACTTTACCAATATATATGCGCAGTCCCAGTGTTATCTTTCGCAGAATCCGCATTTCTGCAAATCAGCGCTCAAGCAATATACTCCGCAGGATTTTATCGCGCTAGTGCGCAAGCACGGTATTGCCTTTCATGAGAAAAAGCTGGGGCAGTTGTTTTGCGATGATTCCTCCAGGCAGATCATTAATATGCTGCTGACAGAAGCTTACCAGTCGGGAGTAAAACTGGAAATGCAAACGCGGGTGCTTGATATCGAGGCTGTTCCGGGGGGATATCGCATCAAGACCAGTAAGGGTGACCAGACTTGCGCTTCGCTTGTGATCGCGACGGGCGGCCTTTCTATCCCAAAAATCGGAGCAACCCATTTCGGGTATGAAACGGCCAGGAAATTCGGCTTGAATGTCATCAGGCCGCGGGCTGGGCTGGTACCACTGACCTTCGACGGGGCGCTGCTGGAACGGTGCAAGACGCTGAGCGGCGTTTCCATCGAGGCGGATGTACGATACAAAAAGCAAGTTTTTGCCGAGGGGCTGCTGTTCACTCACCGGGGCTTGAGCGGCCCCTCCATCTTGCAGATTTCATCTTACTGGCAGGATGGTGAACAAATTATCGTTAATCTGGTACCTGGTACCGATATTTTCAAATTTCTCAAAGACAGGAAACAAAGCCAGCCAAAGCTGCACGCGAGCAACGCGCTTTCGGAAATCCTGCCCAGGCGTCTTGCACAAAGCGTCTGCGACGAGCAAGCGTGCAATGGGCCGCTGGGTGGCCTGTCTGATACCAAACTGGCAGCAGTCGCCCGTGTTGTCAATGACTGGCATATCAGGCCGACAGGTACTGAAGGCTATCGAACGGCGGAAGTTACGGTAGGCGGGATTGATACCCAAGACCTCTCTTCACAAACAATGGAAGCAAAAAAACATCCTGGCCTGTTTTTTATCGGTGAGGTTGTCGACGTGACTGGTCATTTGGGTGGCTTTAATTTCCAGTGGGCCTGGTCTTCGGGTTACGCTGCGGGACAAGCCGTATAGCGTGAGCCGTAGCGGTAAATGAGCCCTTAGCTCATCTTTAACTGCTTCTGGGTAGTAACTATAGTGACTCGAATAAAAAGAAGGACATACATATATTGAGACCTTTGCAGCACATCCTGCCTGGCTTCACTCCGAGTCTGGTCATGGCGTCACTGTCCGCGTTCCCGCCTCAAGCTTCCGAAGAAGCGCTCTGCTACAGCCTTATCCCGACAATCACCCTGCCTGCTCATACGGCTGATTCCTTATAGTCCTAAAAAGCGCGCATCCTTGCCATTTATTGTTTAGTTTGGGCAGAAGTAAATCCATTATTGGGATCCGGCGGCGCGTTCCCTTTAATCTTTTTAGTGTGAATAGCGGTTGTAATGTGTTTGGATCATTAACACAGCAACCAGATCATATGGCTCTTTTTATTGATGTTCCTGGCGCCGAAGGATAAAAATTGTATGCATATGCATTATTGCCTACCTACTTGTTACCTCCTAGCATCATCTTGCAACAAAGCTAAGCTGGTTTGATCCGTATTTTACTTTATCAAACAGGGTGTTTGTTTTTCCTATACACCATTAACTTTTTAACATTAAGTTTAATTATGGAGGGTAAGGATTATGAAGAAACTCGCTGTATTTTTCGATGGAACGTGGAATCGTGAGGATCAACGCAATGAAAATGGGCAAGCTTGCCCCACGAATGTGGTCAAACTCTTCGAGGCGACTCTTCCCGCTGATAACCACGGTAATCCGCAGCTTGTTGAGTATGTGCGAGGAATTGGAACACGTCGTACTGAGCGGATCAAAGGTGGGGGATTCGGCTACGGCATCTCAGATAACATCAAGGAGGGTTACAGATTTCTGGTCAGCAATTATGAACCGGGTAATGCCATTTATATCTTTGGTTTCAGTCGCGGTGCCTATACAGCCAGAAGCCTTGCTGGCTTGATTCGCAACAGTGGTATTCTGAAACGCGATAGTATGTATCGGATCAACGAAGCGTATGCTATTTATAAAGATAAATCCCCGAAGTGGCATCCCAATGCGCCTGCTTCGGAGGCGTTTAGGCGACAACACGCCTGGGGTAACGAAACAATCAGATTCCTGGGCGTTTTCGATACGGTGGGTGCATTGGGTGCACCGTTTGGCATCGTTTTTAGCTGGATCGTTGCCAAGTTATTTAAAATCGGATTCCATGATACACAGCTGAGTTCCATTATCGAGAGCGCTTACCACGCTTTGGCAGTTGACGAGCGACGCTTGCCGTTTCTCCCGACTCCTATGGAATCTAATATTAAACGACATAATTCTTCAAACTTTGAACAAAAGTGGTTTCCTGGGGTGCATTCCAACGTTGGCGGCGGCTATCCGAATACTGGGTTGTCCGATTTAGCGCTTGAGTGGATGGCGAGCAAGGCGGCGTCTCATGGTTTGAGTCTTGATTTGCAAAGAATATCGAACCCGCCATTCAGCCCAAACGTGCAAGAATCGCCGGAAAGTTCTCAATCCATGCTGTACCGTATCCCCACTGTGTTATTTGTGAAGCTGCCAGGCTTGATAGGTCTGGTTCCTAAGAAATACAAAAACGCCCTGTCAGATATTCAGTGGAATGGCGACTACATCCGACCTATCCCCGATAAAGGAGACATTGCCCCATATATCGGAAATTCATCAAGTCAATTAGCGAAGCAATATCAGGGCAGCCTCGATGTTGCTATCATCCAGAAAATCAACCAATGTTCTGAGCAGTATCAACCACCCAATGTCTTAAGATAAGATAAACCTAAATTCCCCGTTAGCGCGAGCGGATATCCGCTTTGCTGAGAAGAATGCCGAACCGGACACTGGCTGCGCAAGCTGATAACGCAGCGTAACAAAAATGCTGCTGCAGTCGCACTGGCGAACAAGAACGTATGTGTCGTCTGGGTTTTGCCGGAAAATGACAAAATATACGAACAGGATTACATCCCAACAGCCCAGACTGCTGCATCGTAATCCGGTTAGATGGATGGGCGTATCAAAATGATGCATATCGATAGCAAGTTTAAGGAGTAAAGCTCAGTGTATGGAGTACGTGGTAGCAATAAGCTGCTACTCAGGGATTCCATCAGGGACAGAAGTAAGGTATCTCACGCAAGTCCGGATATAGCGGATATAGAGCGGCAATTTTTACCTTCTCAAAATCGTTGAATGAAAGTCCGCTTTTTGGGTTCCCGCCTACACGGGAACGGCAAGATTGGGCTTATTCAGAAACGCTTCAGTGACCTCACTGGCCACTGACTGATATTTCGAGTGTAATCATTTACTTTCTTCACGCAGCAAATGATCAGTAGTATTAGCCCGAATATTTCATAAATTGGCACGTGCCCTCACTTGTCTTTTGATTAATAAGAAAGATTTTGCTCAGTCGGGTGTATGAATCACTACACCCCTCCTTCTCAAAACTTCCCTATTAATCAAAATCCTGCGTGATCATCACGCGAATTTATGAAATATTCGGGTTAGAACTTGGGTTTATTTTTTGCTGAATTATAACGTTTGACGCCTGCCATAATCTCTGTCTTGGCTTCGTCAATACCCCCCCATCCTTCAATCTTGACCCATTTGCTCTTTTCAAGATCTTTGTAGTGAGCGAAGAAATGCGCAATCTGCGCACGCATGAATTCTGGCAGGTCTTCCAGAGATTTGATTTGCGTGTAAAGACTGCATAATTTGTCTATCGGTACTGCCACCAGCTTGATATCTTCACCGGCTTCATCAGTCATATGCAATGCACCGAGTGGTCTACAGCGCACAACCACACCGGTAATCAAGGGCACCGGCGAAATGACCAGGACATCTACTGGATCTTTATCTTCGGATAAGGTATGGGGGATGTAGCCATAATTACACGGATAATGCATGGAAGTAGACATGAAACGGTCTACAAACATAGCACCTGTTTTCTTGTCCATTTCATATTTGATGGGATCAGAATTCATAGGGATTTCAATGATCACATTGAAATCGTTGGGGAGATCATGACCTGAATCGACGCGGTCTAAATTCATTGGTAATCCTAGAGATAATAATGCGCTATTATACCGATAGGCGCTGATTATCAGAATATTGATTCCCGATAAACTTTGCTTCCTTAAAGAATGCTACGTTAACTTAGTTATGATGCGCATGTTACTTAAACTGGTGATCTTCATTGCAGCCAGCTACGCGGCATTGCTGCTATTGGTATTTTTCGCGCAATCGCATCTCATCTATTTTCCGCAAACCGGACGTGACATTGCCATTACGCCGGCCCAGGATGGGCTTGCTTATGAGGCGGTGAAGCTTACCACGAGTGATAATGAAACCCTGCATGGCTGGTTTGTGCCCGCTCCCTCTGCTGCAAAGGGAACCATTCTTTTCTTTCACGGGAATGCAGGCAATATTTCCCATCGAATGGATTATTTGCTGACGTTTTATCGGCTGGGTTATAGCACGTTCATTTTCGATTACCGTGGTTATGGCAAAAGCAGTGGCTCACCATCAGAATCAGGCACTTATCATGATGCATCGGCGGCATGGCAGTACTTGACCGAGATAAAAGCGATTCCGCCTTCTCGTATTGTGCTATTCGGTGAATCGCTTGGTGGGGCCATCGCAGCATGGCTTGCCACACAGCAAGAACCCGGCGCATTGGTATTGGCATCCGTACTGACTTCGGTGCCCGATCTGGCAGCGGAATTGTATCCTTTCCTGCCGGTGCGCCTACTGTCCCGTTTTCAATACCGTACGATCGACTATTTGCCGTCTATTACTTGTCCGGTGCTGGTCGCGCATAGTCCGCAAGATGAAATCGTGCCGTTTTCGCACGGCCAGGCGCTCTTTCAGGCAGCATCCGAACCGAAGCAATTTCTGACATTGCAGGGTGGGCACAATGAAGGCTTCATTTTTACCCGCAAGGAATGGGCCATGTCACTGGATGAATTTCTCATCACAAGCTTGGGGGCGCCCTAACAAGGGCAGATCAACGAATATATTTTTAGCGGATTTTTGCTTATTTTTTGGAATCTTCTCTTAACCCGAATATTTCATAGATTGGCACGTGCCCTCACTTGTCTTTTGATTAATAAGAAAGATTTTGCTCAGTCGGGTGTATGAATCACTACACCCCTCCTTCTCAAAACTTCCCTATTAATCAAAATCCTGCGTGATCATCACGCGAATTTATGAAATATTCGGGTTAATGTGTGTTGGTTCTCCAGCATTCAGCATCTAAAGTAATGCTTGCAAGATTAACTTTTATTCATTGAGGCGGTCTTATTCAGTTCAGTTAGTCCGAATAAAAGGAGGTTCAGATGAAATTGCGTCATTTCATAGCTATGGTATGCCTGCTCATATTTAGTAGCGGGGCGTTTGCGTATCGTTGTTCGATCGATATGAGAAAAATTGATGAGGCTTTGGCAAAAAAACCGGCAATCACTGAAGCTCAAGAAACTGAGGTCAGGAAGTTGCGCGCTGAAGGTGAAACCTTACATGAAAAGGGAAAACATCAAGAAGCACTGGAAACCCTGCATAAAGCAATGGAAATATTGGGTGTTCAGTAAAAATCTGATGAACGGGGAAATAATGGCACTGAATGAAAGTGCCTAACATTCTGGGAAAAAGTGAAAATCAATGACGCAAACTTATTTTGATCATAATGCGACCACCGCAGTCGATGAAACCGTATTGGAAGCCATGCTGCCGTATTTCCGGCTGGCTTATGGCAATGCGTCCAGCCGTCATGCGTATGGAATGGTCGCGCGCCGTGCGATCAATCAGGCACGCGAGCAAGTCGCGCAGGCTGTCGGGGTGCAGCCGTCACAGATCATCTTTACGAGCGGCGGATCGGAGGCAAACAATCTTTTCATCCGCGGGGTGGCAGATTATTTGAAGCCTTCGCGCGTGGCCGTCAGCGCGATCGAGCATCCCTGTATCAGGCGGCCAGCACAGGAGTTGGCGCGAAGAACGAGCGAACGATGGCAATTGCGCCAGTTGGCAGTGAATGAATTGGGTCAGGTGAGATTGGATGATGCAGCAAGCGCCTTGGCTGACCAGCCAGCGATGGTATCGGTGATGCTGGCAAACAATGAAACCGGCGTGATTCAGGAGGTGGCTGCCATCGCGGACATGGCCCGATCACAAGGCGCCTGGATGCATACCGACGCAGTTCAGGCGTTCGGCAAAATTCCAGTTGATTTCACCGAACTGAAAGTGCATGCGATGACCATTTCCGCTCATAAAATTTATGGGCCCAAGGGCGCAGCCGCATTGATCATTGACAAGCGATTGCTACTTAAGCCACTTATTTATGGCGGAGGGCATGAAAACGGCTTGCGTTCAGGTACTGAGAATGTGCCGGCGATCGTTGGTTTCGGTGTTGCCTGTGAGCTGGCCGGGTCACGCATGCACGATCTTTCCGTACGCTTGACTGGGTTGCGTGACTACCTCGAACGCGGGTTAATAGAAATGGGTGCGACGATTTTCGGATGGGGTGCGCCGCGCTTACCGAATACCTGCTATTTTGCGCTGCCGGAGATCGAAGGTGATACTTTGGTTGTGCGCCTGGACAAGGCGGGTTTTGCGGTAGCCAGCGGGGCGGCCTGTTCCAGTGTGACTCCGGGACAGAGCCACGTGCTGGAAGCGATGGGGGTTGAGCCCATGCTTGCGCGTTGCGCGGTAAGAGTAAGCCTGGGCGATGACAATACCATGACTCAAGTCGATGATTTTCTGAAGGCCATTGGCAAAATCGCCGAAGAGCTGAAGCGTTTGAACGGGATGATGATTTGATTCGTTCCTGTGAAAAATGCTGTTGTGTTGAGTGGTCGAGACTGCTATCAAATTAAGGAAAATCCGATGTTTTCAAGTAGAATAACTTCCCGATATTAATATTTTTACGCAGCAAAAATCATCAGAAGGTGAACAATGCGGCAAATGATGCTATGACTGACAATAAAAGCTTAGGTCCTGTTAAAGCCATTGTTTTGAGTGCGGGACAGGGGCGGCGATTACTTCCCCTGACTGAAAATACCCCCAAGTGCTTGTTACCCGTTTTTGGCAAGCCCGTGATCGCATGGCAGATCGATGCTTTGTTGCAGGCAGGAATTGAGGACGTGACAGTGGTGGTCGGTTTCCAGGTTGGAAAGGTGGAAGCATTACTAGCGGAGCGTTATGCCGATTATCCTCAAGTCAAAACACGGTTCAATCCTTTTTTTGAGGTGGCGGATAATCTGGCCAGTTGCTGGATTGCGCGTGATGAGATGACCGATAATTTTCTGTTGCTGAATGGCGATACCCTTTTTGACGCGGGCTTATTGTCGCGTGTGCTGGAAGCTGAGAGGGCGCCTATTACGCTTTGTGTAGACTTCAAGGAAGCATACGATGAAGATGACATGAAAGTGCAGCTGGATGCTGATGGATGGGTTAGGCATGTCAGTAAAGTGCTGACAGCAGAGCAAACGAATGCTGAATCCATCGGGTTGATCCATTTTCATGAACAGGGCGCTCAGCTTTTCCAGGATGCCGTTGAACGCGCCTTGCGGGATCCGGCCAAGCTTAAATCCTGGTATCTCACCATCATTGATATGCTAGCTCAGCAACGATTGGTGAATGCTTGCTCCGTGCAGGGATTCAAATGGTGTGAAATTGATTTCATTGATGATTTGCGCAGAAGTGAAACGTTGTTTGCGTTGCAGGGCGGGGTATCGAAGAAAGCGAACCAGGCGGAGAGCGCTGTATCCGATAATGTATCATCTACCGCAATCTAGCTTATGGCGATAACCGTTTTTAATGGCACCATGCAGAAATTTGGCGCCCCGGCGACCATCATTCACCAGTGCCCGCATTGGAGCGTCCTGCTGCGTCCTGCGCAACTTACCTTGGGCGCATTAGTACTCGTCGCCCATGAACCAGTGCAGGCATTTTCTGAATTGAGCCCGGCGAGTTTTATGGCGTTGCACCAGATGACCGGGCAGATCGAGTCTGCGCTGAAAAAAGCGTTTAATTACGACAAGCTGAACTACCTGATGTTGATGATGGTTGATCCAGATGTGCACTTCCACGTAGTTCCGCGTTATGCTCATCCAAAGCAGTTCAGTGGTCAAACATTTATGGATGCCGGCTGGCCAGGTGTTCCTAACTTCGGGCAAATCAATAACACTGATAGCGCGACTAACCAACTGATCATTGAATACATTAAGGCCTGCTGGGAATAAACAAGATAAGATGTCTGATAGCAATTTGCCTGTTGATTTTCCATTGCACGAGGCCCATGCGCTCGTGCGCGATCTGATGACGCCCAATCCATGGATATACTGGCTGGATTTTCTGTTTCATATTACGCTGAGTTGGACTGCGTTCGTAATCGCGCTACATAGCTCATTTTTCTCCATTTGGCAGCTTCTCGCATGTAGTGTCGCAGTATTGGCTTTTTATCGGTCGGCAATCTTTGTCCATGAACTGGCTCATCTCAAGAAAGGAACGTTCACAGTATTTCGTCTGGCGTGGAATCTAA
This sequence comes from Nitrosomonas sp. Nm58, assembly GCF_900107335.1. Classification (NCBI taxonomy): domain Bacteria; kingdom Pseudomonadati; phylum Pseudomonadota; class Betaproteobacteria; order Nitrosomonadales; family Nitrosomonadaceae; genus Nitrosomonas; species Nitrosomonas sp. Nm58. The sequence goes on from NZ_FNPQ01000002.1 coordinate 118,893, forward strand.
TCTGCGGTATTCCCCTGATGATTCCATCGTTTACTTATGATGGTGTCCATAACGATCATCACAAACGCGATGTGTACGGCACCAGCAAGGATGGTGAATATCTGCCGTTCGCAACGCAACGGCCCGGTGAGATGGTACGTTATGTGCTGCTGTCATTCATCCTGCCGCTGTTGCTGGTCGCTCGTTTCCTGCTGTTGACACCGCTATCCTATTTGATTCCTCCGTTGCGTAAGCTGGTCTGGGAACGGGCTTCTTCTCTGACGATTAACCCCAATTACAAGCGAGCAGCCAACGCTGTGCGTAATGATCACAACTGGCGCTTACAGGAATTCGCCACGTTTATGTTTGCACTGATGGTTGTTACCAGTGTTGCCCTCGGCGTTCTGTCTTACCAGGCGTTGGTGCTGTGGTATGTCATTGCTGTGTTGATTTTCATCCTGAATTCATTGCGCACCTTGGCGGCGCATGCTTATCGCAATCCGGGCGATCGTACCCTGGGACTGGCTGAGCAGTACCTGGATTCAGTCAATATCCCTGGAAATTTCATCACGGGCCTTTGGGCGCCGGTGGGATTGCGTTATCACGCCACGCATCATCTCTTCATGAGCCTGCCCTATCACAACCTGGGCAAGGCGCAGCAACGCCTTGTGCGCGGGCTGAACGACAATACCCTGTATCTGCAAACGGTGCGCAAGGGACTGTGGGATGCCCTGGCACGCATCTGGAAAGAAGCTGCCGCATCAACCCGTTAGAAACGATCAAGGAATATCCTCCATGAGTGAGCAACGGGCGATAACACGACTTATCCTCTTGCGCCATGGGCAGAGTATCTGGAATAAGGATAAGCATTTTACCGGTTGGAGTGATGTGGCGCTGAGCCCAAAAGGTGAACAGGAAGCGGAGCGATCAGGCCGTTTGCTGAAGGAAGCGGGTTATACCTTTGATATCTGTTTTACTTCGGAGCTGCAGCGTGCGACGGATACCCTCAAGATCGTGCTGGCGGCAATGGGACTGAAGGGAATACCCATTCGACAAGACTGGCGATTGAATGAGCGTCATTATGGCGCGTTGGAAGGGTTGCGCCGCTGGCAGGCGATCAGGCAATTTGGCATCTGGCCGGTACTGGGCACTCAGGTCTGCTTTGCCGCCGCGCCGCCTTCCCTTGAGCTGAGTGATGCGCGTTTTCCCGGCAATCAGGCACGCTATGCAGAGATCGATAAATCGCTGCTGCCCCTGGCAGAAAGCATAGAACAAACCGTGCAGCGCGTGTTGCCCCTCTGGCAACAAACGATTTTACCGGAGATTCAGCAAGGGAAACGGGTACTGATTGTTTCGCACAAAAATCTATTACGCGCCCTGATGATGCAACTCGCCAACCTCTCGCAAAGGCAAGTCATGAAGCTCTCTATCGCGACCGCCCAGCCGCTGTGTTTTGAGCTCGACAACAAGCTAAATCTGGTCAGGTACTATTATGTGCATCGAGAAAAAGGGTGAATCAACTATCCCCAATTCAGATGCGTTCAATTGGGTAATTGGTCCTGCAACGCAGTGCATTAGTTTAATCGCTGAGGAAACCAGGGTGGCGTCGCTGCTACAACGTGCCATAGCCGCGCTTGCGCACCTAGATCCGCTGCTTGACATCGCACGTTAAATCATGCCAGCCTTTGAATTCAAACTGCTGCCCCCAGCGGAGGCCATCGAATTCTTCCGCCAGAAAGGCTTCCTGATCGGATTCAGTTGGGAAGACGTCTGGCAGCAGGAGCACCAGGCTGCGTTCACCGTCGCCAAGGCCATGCAGATCGACATCCTGCGCGATATCCGCGAGGTAGTTGATGCTGCATTGGCTGAAGGGACAACCTTTGAGCAGTTCCGCAAAGACCTGGCTCAACTGCTCATGGAAAAAGGCTGGTGGGGCCGCGCTAACATAGCCGATCCTGTTACTGGAGAAGTAAAGAACGTTCAACTTGGCAGCACGCGCCGCCTGAAGGTGATTTATGACACCAACCTGCGCACTGCCCACAGCGAGGGACAATGGGCGCGCATCCAGCGCAATAAGGACACCTTTCCTTATCTCAAGTATGACGCCAACAACTCAGAGCATCCGCGCTTAGAGCATTCCGCCTGGGATGGGCTGGTGTTGCCAGTGGATGATCCTTTCTGGCAGGCGCATTACCCGGTCAAGGCATGGGGCTGCAAATGCGGTGTGATACAACTGGATGAAGACACGCTGGATGAACTGGGCTTGAAACCTGCCGAACCACCGCAGGAGGAAACCTACACCTATATCAACAAGCGCACCGGTGAAGTGCAGCGCATCCCGAAGGGGGTTGATCCCAGCTTCAACTATCCGCCAGGGGGCGATTGGGAAATCTGAATAAGATGCTCGCTGATAAAATTGATCGCCTGCCGGATGACTTCAAAACTGCGGCAAATGAGCAAAGCAAAAAAGCGGGGATTTAAGCGGTTTTCTGTGTTACTGGCTACTTTTATACTTACTTGAAAATTTTACTCGCGTTAACTAGGCGTTAAATCGCGTCTAATTGCTATTCTTTTGTAGAGGGTTGAGCTTGATTTGGCAGTGGGTGATATATCAGTACATGATTCATCGATAGAAATCGAATTGAAACAGACTGGATATGGCACAAAATTTATTTTTCACGTTTAGCTTGGGGAGCTGCCGAGCGAAGCAAGGGGACCGAGAATTGATGGTTAAAGGCCACGGTTGTTCTTGCTTAAGAGGAAACGAATAAGTGCCACACCAACATGAAGGGAAAACTCAGCGTCGTCAAGAGAAACCTTCGACGGTACTACCCCACCGTGACGTATGGCTGGTTCAGCATTCGCAAACGTGTAGAACTTATCGATGACAGATACCAGCGTTTGAGGAAATCTATCATCTTTCCGCAGGGCCTTAACGACGTCCCCAAGTGTTGCAGCACCAGGATAAAGCGTCTTCCCTATGCTCTCCACAGAGGACACAATTTCTTTGATACCGTTTTCTGGGTCTAGGGGGTGCTGATAAACGTAGCGAATTGCCTTCCGATAGTGTTTGCGGGCTGGTTCGAACTCGTTCTTGGAAAGTACCTTCTCTGCACCTTCCAGAGCTGTCGCATAGGCGCTTGGGATTTCACGGATTAACTCGCAGTTACTGTTTAGTCGCCAAGCGATCCTTTCTTCCTCAAACAGATTGTTGACCTGTTTTATATAGCGAGCTACCCCAAACTGTGAAATCCAGGCGTCATCCATGCGATACTGCTCTTGTTCACGAATCTTCTTTGCGGCTAACTCAACAAAGTCATAGAAACTATACCACGGAGCCTCCTTTAGTAGCTCTTTCAAAGAGTCTATGCAGAACCAGGAATCGTAGTATGCCTCCCCTGGTTCTTGTCGCAAGAGCAAGCAATAATTCTCAAGAAGTTCTTTTGTGCCAAGGGGGCGGTCGCCTTTGTTTGTATATCTAGAATCATTATCGACGTAAAGGAGTTTTTCTAGAATACCATTGATGTATCCGATCCTCAGCCATTCTGGCGCTTCTTCAAGAATTGGCGCTTTAGCATCTTTAGGATTGTATCCGTAACGGCTCGAGAATTTCGGCATGGCAATTTTACCAGCTAGTGTTTAATTGCATTAATTCGATGCAAACTTTCAGAAATATATATTCATATAAAACAAATAGTTAATCTCAATGATAACATATCTTATTTTTGCAATTAAACACTAGTGGCCTCTAACACTCCATATTAGAGGTGAGCGGAAACAGCTCGAAACACCAACGTAGCGAGTCCTACTCCACCCGTTTGTAACCACCATTCTTTTAGCACCTTTCACGACTTTTCACTTCCTCTTCTTTTCTTCTGTTTTTGCCATCCCTTACAAGAATCTCATCCTTTCGTTCAAGTAATACTATCAATACAGCGCATTGTTATGCATTTTTAAGTCCAAGTTTCTTAGCAAAAAACTCTTTTGATGATGTTAACTGGTCTGTATGCCACTTAAGTAATTTTGAATTATCAGATGCTACCTTGCTTCGCTCTTCACCAACTGGCAAGCCTGGCGAGCCATCTGATGGGTACATTCGCTCATGTAAGTAAACCATATCTATCGATTTTTTATATATATATCATCGATTTTTTCTTGTACTGAATTATCAAAAAGGAACGCTGCTTCAGATGCCTCTGAGTAAAACTCTGAGCATTGTGGATATGTTGTTTTGCCATCCATTAGAATGATAGATAGGTGTTTTTGTACAGCTTTATATACTTTTAGCCTTCTTTCGTTGAATGCGTTGTTATGTTTCACACGCGTACAATGCCCGTGCCAGGCTTACGCAGTGCTATCAGCCAATGCGAGAGCATCTCTCCATTCACCTCTGACACAGGATATCCTCTAGCGGATACAACAGATCTTGCACCAGGGCTAAATTCTGACGTTGTGACTAAGAGACCCATGCCTGCTTCTTCATGGGCAACGTCAGCATAGAGCCCCTTAACGGTTACCTTGTCAATCTTATCTTTCTGACGCTTGCATTGAATCAGATACTCGGGTGGCTTCCCCTCTCTTTGGCCCGGTATCCATACTCGAATATCAACGCCATCATCATTCGTTCCAGGCCCGATTTCGACATCGAAGCCTTCTCGCTGAAAGCATTCGGCAATCAGTTCTTCGAACTTTCGCCAATGTATCGAGCCAAGCTGATGGGAGTTTACTGACAGGTAATTAATTAGCCGTTGATCGAAGAAAGTTCCATAAACCGGCCTCTGTCCGCTACGAATGAATATCTCTGCAAGATTCTGTATGTTACCCCATTCAACATAGCGTCCTGAGCTATGCGGATTAAGAACCCTAGCGCTTTCATAGTACTCGATTGCCAGCATAACGGCGTCTAAGCCTCTTTTCCCGTACTTGTTGTAAGCACGCCGAATGATTCCTTCCGGGCTGATCATGTCTTTTCCAGAAACTCTTGCTTCAGCAGCAGCAATTTTTGACTCTTCGTTGTAAATATTTAGAATATCTAATGCAAACTCATCTCCACCGATATCCTTCAGTTTATTGTGAAATGTAAACATCTCATGAATGGGGTTATGGACATTCTCGGTTAAACCTACCTTGTGAAGTAGCGTGAAATAAAGTTCTTCATAATCTTCCGACCTGATTCGAACAAATCCGCCTTCAGCTTCCAGAACTAGATCCGAGTAGCAAGTTCCGCCCAATAGATCGCATAGGTGCTCAATCGAAGCCGCAACACCTGCCTTATAGCCAACGATTTCATGGAGATGATCGGCCAAGCACCCACCTCCGAAAATTAGTGCACCCACGTTCCTCTCAGTCAAACATAACTAAAATTAGGCGTACGAAATGACGCAATATATTACGTCAAAAATGAAATCTATCATGGCAAGCTGCGTGCTATCTCCTTATGTTTCATCGAATTGCATCGTTTAATTTTCATCATACAAACTTCGTTAGATCCGCAATTTAATGAATAAACCATGAATATTAGGTCTAATACACGAATAACTATCACACTCTCTAGAAATATGCACGACGAATAACCCCTTACTGTCTCCCATTTGACTGACTTATCGATGAAGTGCTAATCTGTTTTTAGTTAACTTCTTGTTCTAAGGAGGAAACACTACCTCCTTAATCCCTCTCACGGCATCGCTGCGTGCGCCATCTCGGTCACTGCCGCGAATGAAATCCAGTTATTTCCCGCTGGGAAATTCCGCGCGACCGACGGCCGCCCGCATGACGTGCCGCATTAATTTATCGATGCCGCCCTGACAGCGCAAATCATTGCTGAGTTTGAAGCACGCGCGAACCGCACGGTGGTGGACTATGAGCACCAAACCCTGCTCGCTGCCCAGAACGGCCACCCTGCCCCGGCTGCGGGCTGGTTCAGCAAGCTGGAATGGCGTGAATCCGGCCTCTTTGCCATCGATGTGGAATGGACGGAACGCGCCACTCAAATGATCGAGGGCGGTGAGTACCGTTACATTTCCCCTGTTTTTGCTTACGACAAGAAGACCGGGAAGGTCTTGCGGCTGCTGCATGCCGCATTGACCAACAACCCGGCGCTCGATGGCATGGATGCCGTTGCCGCTTCCCAATATCAACTTCTTAATACGGAGAAATTATCTATGAACGAATTGCTCGAGCAATTGCGCTGGCTGCGCAACATGCCGGTGACGGTCGATGAAGTGGTCACCGAGCTGCAGAAAGCCATCGACCAGTTGAAAGGCAGCAATCCTGCGATTGCCACCAAGGCCGATTTTAATCTGGTGGCGCGGGTGCAAACCTCAACAGCGAAATTGCCTCCCTCAAAACGGCTGCCAATCATCCCGATCCCGCCAAATTTGTGCCGGTCGCCACCATGAAAGCGCTTCAGATCGAGGTCACCAGCCTGCGCGCGCAAGCTGGGAAGCGAAAACCTGGAATCGCTCAAGCAATACCTGGCTTCAATGCAGCCGATCACTGCCCTGACCCAAACCCAAACCCAGACCGGCGGGAAACCCCGGAAGGAAACGATGGCGAAGGGTTAACGGAAGAACAGCTGGCGCCCTGCCGGTTGAATTTAGAATATCATTCAGCATAACCCGGCCCCCGGCCACGTGAATCACGTGCAAAAAAGCTGATCTTGCCCATGGGCACCACCACGGTTCCGCCGGATGTGACAACGTACTTCTGGCGATCCGCTTCACGATCGTAGCCAAGTTGTGTGTTGGCTTCGATGGTGTTATGACGGTCGACGATGACACGCCGCAGCCGGGCATTGCGTCCTATCCGGACATAGTCCATGATGATGCAATCCTCCAGTTCGGCACCCTCTTCCACCACGGCTTCGCGGCGTACGATACAATTACGAATGCGCGTGTTTTTGTGGACGATGCAGGCTGCCCCAAACAAGCTATTTTCAATTTCACCACCCAGAATCCTTGACACCGGTCCTTGATAATTACTGGAAAAGATGGGCCATTGGGGATTAAATGCATCGAAACGGGGATGTTCTCCCATTACGTCCTTATGTGCGTCAAAATAAGCGTCAATAGTCCCGACATCACGCCAATAACCCACTTCCTCGTAAGGCTTGATACCGGGTATTTCATTACTGGAAAAGTCATACGCATATAAACGCCGGCTGGTCATCAAACGCGGTAACACATGGTTGCCGAAATCGGTCTCGCCAAGGCGGTGGGCTTCGCGTAAGGCTTCTACCAACACTCCGGTATTGAATAAATAATTTCCCATGGAGGCATAGGCCCGGCCGGGATCAGAGGGCATAGGTTTGGGCAGCTGGGGTTTTTCTTGAAACGCGTTTACTTTTCCATCCGTTTCCGTGCCAATAATGCCGAAGCTCGAGGCCTGCTCAAGGGGTACCGGTAAGGCCGCGATAGTGACATCAGCGTGATGTTCTTTATGGAACCATACCATCTGGTTGATATCCATCCGATAGATGTGATCAGCGCCAAACACGGCGACAATATCGGGTTGATGGAGTTCGATGAGCCTGAGGCTCTGATAAACAGCGTCCGCGGTACCTTTAAATTGCAGGGTTTCCGTGTGCATTTCCGGTGGCACCACCGTGACAAACTGGCTCGGAAGCAAGGGAGAAATCACCCAGGCCTTACGGATGTGTTCAATGAGTTCTTGTGATTTGTACTGGACTAAAAGGTAAACAGAATTTATTCCTGAATTGATCAGGTTGCTTAAAACGAAATCCACAATCCGATAGCGCGCACCAAACGGGACAGCAGGTTTGCAACGGTCCGCGGAGAGTGGGTTCAAACGTTTACCTTCTCCTCCCGCCATCACAAACGCGATGATTTTATCCGGATGCCTTCTGTCCTTCATTTTCTTCTCCCTGCGATGACGTTTCTTTGAGATTATTATCCTATAAAAATATTAGTCTATATGTGAGCTAAAGCGCACTTTAATTTCATATAGGGTCATACTTGATTGATGCGTTCCGCGAAGCCGCTGCAGAATCGCTTGCCGATCCCCCTTTCTCCCGTCATCATGGGACAAGCTCAAAGTTTGGTCAAACAAAAGGTAAGGTTGCAATGAAAACGATTCATGTCATTTGCCATACCCACTGGGACCGCGAATGGTATCGCACCTTTCAGCAGTTCCGCCTCAGACTCGTTCACCTCGTGGACGGCTTGCTCGACATCCTTGCCAAAGATGGCAATTACAAATACTTCATGCTCGATGGGCAGACGATCGCGCTTGACGATTACCTGCTCATGCGACCCGAAGCGGAAGATACCCTGAGGGAGCATATCCGCAAGGGGCGCGTTTTGATCGGCCCCTGGCACATCCTCCCCGATATGTTTCTCGTAAGCCCCGAAGCGCATATTCGCAACCTGCTGGCGGGCGAGCGCGAAGCGCGCAAGTTTGGCCAGAAAATGATGATCGGTTACATGCCGGATTCCTTCGGCCACATCGGACAAATGCCGCAAATCTTGCGCGGATTTGGGATAAATAACGCCTGCCTGTGGCGCGGACTGGATGATCAGCCTGCCGAGTTCTGGTGGGAATCTCCGGATGGTTCGCGTGTGCTGATGATGTACCTTCGCGACTCTTACAGCAATGGCGCAGGCCTTAACGCGGATCATCCCATGCAGTTTACTGAGCAAATCAAACAGGCCGCAGATTCGCTTGCGCCGCACTCCGTTACCTCGCATTTGCTGGTTATGTATGGCACGGATCACATGGAACCACAGGGCGAAACAGCCCAAGCCATTCAAGCTGCAAATGCACATCTCGAAGAATACGGCGTGATGCATTCAACTTTGCCTGCTTATTTCAAAGAAATTCAGACTGAAATCGCAGATCGGAAATCAGAAATCCCTGTCATCATCGGCGAATTACGCTCTTCCAAACGTTCCCCGCTATTGCCTGGCGTGTTGTCCACGCGGATGTGGATCAAACAACGCAATCACGCCTGTGAGCATTTACTGGAGAAATGGGCCGAGCCATTGAGTTTGTTCGCTTCACTCATGACCATGGTTAGCAAACCCGCGCCCATTGTCCGTCAAGCATGGCAACTGCTGATGGCGTGTCATCCTCACGATTCGATTTGCGGCTGTTCCATTGACCAGGTGCACGAAGAGATGAAAGCGCGCTTCGATCAGGTGGAACAGATCGGTGAAGAGATCACACAACAGAGTCTCGAAGCGCTGGCATCTGTAATCAAAACCGACCATGAATCCTCATCCCTTAACCCTGATCTACCTTCCCTCGTGGTCTTTAATCCGCTCTCTTTTTCCCGTACCGACGTCGTAAGTGTAAGCATTATCCTGCCAGCAAGCATCTCTGATTTCGAGATTGCTGACGAAGCGGGGAATATCGCGCCACACCAATCAGCCAGCGCAAACACTACTGATTTGATCAATGTTCGTGTGCCGCGTGAAAAGTTCGGCAGCCTGCTTGGAATGGTGCATGAAGGACGCGTCGGTAATCTGGCCATACAGGATATCCACCTTGAGCGCGACGGTGCAACCGTGCGTATCGAAGCCATCTGTGCCGAAAACGCGCTCCCTAAAGCAGGTATATGGAATAGCAGCGTGAAGGCGCTTCATGAATACATTCATGATTCCAGCATCGAGACCTTCCACATCCATGCGCGTGCTGCCGGATCTGCAAATGTCACCTTTATCGCGAACGCTGTCCCTGCTTTGGGATGGAAGACTTTCTACCTTCGCGCAAAGGAGAGGGTTCCCGCTGAAATCAAGGTTCCGCTGGTCATGCGTCTGCTTGCGCCGCTGGTTTCTTTACCTTTCGTGCAGAAACGCATAGCGCGCCATTTCGAGCCAAAATGCCGCCCGCCCTACGTGATCGCAAACGCCCTCTTTTCCGTTGAGTTGGAATTGAGCGACCGGACATTTACTGTTACTGACAAGGCAGCAGGAAAAATTTATCGTGGTTTGAACCGTTTTGTAGACGGCGGCGACTGCGGCGACGAATACAATTTCTCTTCGCCCGTGGTAGACGATATACAGAATCTGCCTGCCTTGCGCAATGTCAGTATCGTAAGTGGCTCTCTTCAGCAGACCATGACGGTCTCTCTTGTGCTGAACATTCCCTCAGGTCTAAGCGCAGACAGGCAATCCCGCTCGAGCGAGAGAGTGGAGCTTCCCATCGCGACGACCCTCACGCTTACCACTGGCGTTCCACGTGTGGATATCCATACGCGGCTGGATAACCGTGCCAAAGATCACCGCTTGCGGGTTCATTTTCCTGCCTGCGCAGAAAACGCAGAAAATATTAAATTTGCCCAATATGATGGTCACTTTGAGATCGTCAAACGAAAAATGGGCATTCCTGTTCATGATTCAACGTGGGTGGAAGAGCCGCGCCCTGAAACACATCAACGCGCATTTACTTCTGTCGCTGATATGATCATCGTCAACCGCGGCCTGCCCGAAGTGGAAGTGACATCACGCCATGAAATCGCTATTACCCTGCTGCGCTGCGTCGGCTGGCTGTCACGCGATGATTTTTCCACACGCATTGGACACGCTGGCCCCTTCCTCGAAACCCCCAAGGCGCAAATGCTGGGTGAATGGGATTTCCATTATTCGATCATTTTGCATCAGAACCATTTTCAGCAGGCATGGAGTTTTGACACACCTTTACGTGCTGTCTCAACAGGCATACACGGCGGAGTACTTCCTTCCACAGGATCCTTTGTCGATATAGACCATCCCTCTTTTCTAGTCAGCGCGGTGAAAGAGACCGATGACGGTCGGGGCTGGCTCGTGCGTGGGTATAACCTTTGTGACGAAGAGATTGAAGTTACCATCACGCCATGGCGCGAATTCAAAAAAGCTGAGCGCGTGAATATGGCGGAGCAAACAATCAGCCCACTCAAAACAGGGCAAAAGGGGGAGATCAAAATGGCTGTGCGCGGGCATGAAGTGGCGACGGTCATGTTTGTGAAATAGCAGGCTGGGTGAATCATTTAAAAGCGTTTTGGACAATATAGCCAGCTTTACGAATATTTCACTTGGTTGGGTATATTATTGAAGTCGGTTGCCATGCCAATTTGCTGATAATTGAATTCCCGCGCCAATTCAGAAGGCGCCGGAATTGAGACCTTAAACGAGGAAAGCTCATGAGAGTTACCGTCATAGGTGCAGGTTATGTCGGACTGGTCACGGGCGCTTGTTTCGCCGATGTGGGCAACGATGTGTTGTGTATCGATGTCGATTCCAAAAAAATCGAGTGTCTCCGCCGCGGTGAAATTTCCCTACGCGAACCGGGACTTGACGCCATCGTCGCGCGCAATAGCACTGCGGGGCGTCTGCAATTTTCAATGAGCTATGACGAGGCAGCGGCCCATGCGTCGCTCATCTTCATCGCCGTGGGCACGCCCTCTAGTGAAGACGGCTCGGCCGATTTGTCGAGTGTACTGTCCTGTGCGCGCACCCTGGGTCAGAAAATCGAGCGCGACACGCTGGTGGTGGTCAAGTCTACCGTGCCCGTGGGTACCAATGACCAAGTGCTGGCCGCCTTGCAAAAGGAACTCGAATTGCGTGGTTCAAACGCCAAGGTGAGTACCGCCTCAAATCCTGAATTTCTTAAAGAAGGCGCTGCCGTCGACGATTTCATGCGCCCCGATCGTATCGTGGTGGGCGCCAAGGATGCAACATCCGCTGAAACGCTGAGTGCGCTCTACACCCCTTTCAACCGTAACCGCGACCGGCTGCTGGTGATGGACGTGCGCTCGGCCGAGTTCACCAAATACGCCGCTAACGCCATGCTGGCTCTGCGCATCTCATTCATGAACGAGATGGCCAATATGGCCGACCGGCTGGGGGTGGATATCGAAGAAGTGCGCTATGGTATAGGCGCCGATCCACGCATCGGCCCGCACTTTCTGTACGCCGGCGTGGGTTTTGGCGGTTCGTGTTTTCCCAAAGATCTGCGCGCGCTGGTGCGCATCGCCGATGACATCGCAGAACCTGCTCTTTTGCTGCGTTCAGCGATCAAAGTCAACGAACGGCAGCGCGGCATGCTATTTGAAAAAATCAAAACGTTTTTTGGCGGCGATGTGCAAGGGAAAACCATTGCGCTGTGGGGTCTGGCTTTCAAAGCCAACACGGACGACATGCGCGAAGCCCCCAGCCTCGCGCTGATCGATCGACTCACCCGATCTGGCGCGCGCGTGCGCGCCTACGACCCAGCCGCTACCGACAACGCCCGCCGGATATTCAAGACCACTCAGGACATAGCATTCACCGCTTCAGCGCGCGAAGCCTGTCATGGCGCCGATGTGCTTGCTGTCATCACAGAATGGCTGGAATTTCGCAGTCCAGACTTTGAGTGGCTTGCCGCCACGCTGAAAAACAAAGCCTTGTTTGACGGTCGCAACCTTTACAATCCCGCTTTCGTGCGTGCGAGCGGGTTGCAATATTTCGGTATGGGGCGGGGGCGTAGCCCCTAGTCACGGTATCATGTCCGCCCCCATCATCGTCACCGGCGCTGCAGGTTTTATTGGTATGCACCTGGCCCAGGCGCTGCTGGGGCGCGGCGAGCGGATCGTGGGGGTGGACAATCTCAATGACTATTACGATCCCGCGCTTAAACAAGCGCGGCTCGCGCAGTTACAGGGCCATCCAGGCTTTGCGTTTGAGCGTGTGGACATTACCGATCAAGAGGTATTCCCTGCGTTGCTCGCACGGCTGCGCCCCGCACGCATCGTTCATCTGGCGGCGCAAGTAGGCGTGCGCTGTTCGATGACACATCCGCACGCTTACATCGATGCTAACTTGAGCGGTTTTCTCAACGTGCTGGAAGGGGCACGCTATCTGCAGCGCGAAGGGGCGTTCACGCATTTGGTGTATGCTTCGAGCTCCAGCGTGTATGGGGCCAACAGCAAGACGCCGTTCTCGGTCGAAGACCGGGTGGATACACCCGTGAGCCTGTATGCGGCTTCCAAGCGCGCCAACGAATTGATGGCGCTGGTTTACGCGCGTCAGTTTGGCGTGGCGGCGACGGGTTTGCGTTTTTTTACGGTGTATGGCCCGTGGGGACGGCCCGACATGGCGGCCTTCAAATTCACCCGCGCGATCCTGGCGGGTGAGTCGATTGACGTCTACAACCACGGTCAGTTGCAGCGCGATTTCACTTACATCGACGATGCCGTTGCTGGTGTGCTGGCTGTGCTGGATCATCCTGCGCTTGCTGTGGAGGGCGTGCCTCATGCGCTCTACAACATTGGCAACCACCGGCCCGAGCCACTCCTGCACTTTATTGAGGTGTTGGCTCAGGCATTGGGTCGTACCCCGACGATTAATCTGTTGCCGATGCAACCGGGCGATGTGCTGACTTCTTACGCTGACACCACGCCCCTAGAGCGTGACTTTGGCTGGCGTTCAACGACAACGATTGATCAAGGGTTACCCCGTTTCGTGGCCTGGTACCGGAGACACTATGGGATTTGATTTCCAGGAATCGCCCAGCGATAGCTTCAAGCCCATGCGCTGCTTCGCCACGCACGTTCAACGCGCCAGCACCGGGGAGATAAGAGGGACTCATGGTCATGGGCACAGGTGAATCTCTGCACGTCGCGGTATTTTTATCCGGCCTGACTGGCGGGGGCGCGCAACGGCGCAGCTTGCTGCTTGCGCGGGGCTTCGTGGCACGCGGTTGCGCGGTCGACCTCATCGTCGTGCATGCTGAAGGCCCGTTCCGTACTGCGGTCGCACCCGGCATACGATTGCTCGCGCTCGAACCCTGTGCCTCCCGCTTGCCGGTAATCCGGCGCATCAAGGGACTGTGGGTGATAAGTAGTTTGTTTGCCCTGGCCCGCTATCTTGCGACGACACGTCCTGACGTCTTGCTCGCCACGTCGATTCCCGCCAACCTGGCAGCGCTGTGGGGGCGTACGCTGTCGCGCACCCACACGCCCACCGTGATCACCGCCAATCTTAACCTCACGAAGGCGACCGCAAAGTGGGGCGCGCTCGTCGCGAAACGGCTGCGCTGGCTGATCGCGCGTGCCTATGGCGGGGCGCAGGCAGTCATCGCCATCTCACGGGGCGTGGCCGATGACCTCATAACGGTGACCGGCATTCCCGAGAAACGCGTATTCTCCATCTATAATCCACTCGATCTCGAGCGAGTGACTCGCCAGTCGCGTGAGACGGTCGAGCACCCATGGCTGGCCGTTGGCGCGCCTCCCGTCGTGCTCGCGGTCGGCAAGCTTAAACGGCAGAAGGACTATCCTACGCTCGTGCAGGCCTTCGCGCGCGTGCGTGCGCATCGTGAAGCACGTCTGGTGATCTTGGGCGAAGGCGAAGAGCGTGCGCGCATCGAGCGTCTCGTTAAAATTCTGGGTGTCGAAGCCGATGTCTACCTGCCCGGCTTCGTCGAGAATCCCTTCGCGTGGATGGCGCGCGTGTCGGTCTTCGTATTGGCATCGGCTTGGGAGGGCCTAAGCAACGTGCTGCTCGAGGCGCTCGCCTGTGGCTGCACGATCGTGAGCACGGACTGCCCGAGCGGTCCGCGCGAAATTCTCGCCGACGGCGCATTCGGGCATCTGGTTCCGGTAGGAGACGACGCGGCGCTGGCCGCTGCGATCGCAGCGGCATTATCAGCACCCGCGCAGCGTGAGCGATCCGCCGCACGCGCAGCGGAGTTCGGCTTCGATGCCGCCGTAGAACGCTATCTCGCAGTTCTCCGCCGCGTCAGTGCGCTCAGGCAGGGAGACTGAGGTGAGGATCGCCCTGTTCATCTACTCCCTGCGTGGTGGCGGCGCACAACATCGCACCCTCACGCTCGCCAACGGCTTCGCCGCAAGGGGGCATGCGGCGGATCTCGTGGTTGTCTCCACCAACGGGAGTGACGGGGTTGCTTTGCACTCCGGCGTGCGCGTGATTACGCTCGAGCAAGGTTGGCATCACCTGTTCGAGCGGCTCAATCGCCGTATCAACCTGCGTGGACTGCTCACCGCCAGCGCCATTCCGGCGTTGGCGCGCTATCTCCGGAACGAGCGGCCGGATGTGCTGCTGTCGGGAGCGAGTCATGTCAATCTGGTCGCCCTCTTTGCACGCCGTTTCTCCAAGACGAACGTGCCCCTTGTTCTGCGCGCGAGCAATTATCCCTCGGCTAACCTCCATGAATGGCCCTTGTTCCAGCAAGTGAGCCGTCGGTTACTGCGGTACACGCTGGGTGTCGTTTATCCGTGGGCAGACCACATTATCGCGGTATCCAAAGGCGTCGCGCGCGACGTGCAGCGTCTTACCGGCCTGCCTGACGAGCGCGTGACCACGATCTACAACCCCGTGGTTGGCCCTTATATTGCACGCCTTGCCGCGCAGCCGGTTGATCATGCGTGGGCCGCCGATGCTCACGTGCCGCTTATCCTTGCTGTGGGGCGTCTGACCGTACAGAAAGACTACCCGACGTTGATCCGTGCCTTTGCGCGGATCCACGCAGGACGTGCAGCGCATCTGGTGATCCTCGGAGAAGGACGTCAACGCGGCAAGCTCGAGAAACTCGTGCGCGAGCTCGGCCTCGATGCTGATGTCGCTTTTCTGGGTCATACCGACAATCCGTTCGCGTGGATGTCGAAGGCAACGATGCTCGTTTTGTCCTCGGCGTGGGAGGGATTGCCTGGCGTATTGATCGAGGCGCTAGCATGCGGTTGTCCGGTGGTGTCGACAGACTGTCCGAGCGGACCGCGCGAGATTCTCGAAGATGGCGTGATCGGCCCCTTGGTACCGGTTCATGACGACCACGTGCTGGCCTCAGCAATTCTCACGGTTCTCGCGGCGCCACCGGATCGTGCGAAGCTTCTGCGCCGGGCTGAGTATTTCCGCATCGATACCGGCGTCGATGCGTACCTGCGTGTGCTCGCAGCTCAAGTCGCGGCTCGTAGCGCTTCGCCGGGACGGAGCACCACGGCATGACCGTGCTCGAGCTGGTAGGCGTGGTCAGCCAGGGCGAGCGGGGTGTGCTGGTGCGACACCGCGAGAATTGTCACCGGGCCGCGCAGCCCCGCCACCATCTGCCATATCGCTTTCTCGCTGGCGGTATCCAGCATCGAAGTTGGCTCGTCGAGAATAAGGAGCTGTGGACGACGCACCAGCGCGCGTGCGATCGTGATGCGCTGGCGCTCGCCCCCCGAGAATTTGGCGCCAAGCTCACCGACGCTGCTGTCGATGCCTTGCGGCAGGCACTCGATGAATGGCCACGCGCCGCAGCGCTGCAACGCTTCTTCGATGTCCGCGCGACGGATTTCGGGATCACCGAGCGATACGTTCAACGCGATGCTCTCATTGAACAACACCGTTTCCTGCGGGACATAACCGATCATGCGCCGCCATGCGGTTGCATCCAGCTCGCTGAGTGGCACGTCGTCCACAGAGATCTCGCCTGACTGCGGGTTGGCCAGGCGGGCGAGCAGGTCGATGATCGTGGTCTTGCCGGAGCCGGATGGGCCGACGAGCACGGTGAGTTTGCCGGCCGGAATGTTAAGGGATACGCCATCGAGGACTTTGTGCGTGCCGTGAGCGAAGAGCACATCGCGCAATACTATGCCACGTGAAAGGTGCGGCGTCTTGTTGCCCGTGATCATCTCGCGCTCGGCCTCGGCTGCTTCGACGGTTGAGAGCAGTGACCAGTATGCGCTCTCTTTCTCGGCCATGTCCTGGTACTGCCGCTGCGCTTTGTTGAGGCTCGTCAGCATGCGAATGAACACCAGCGCGAGCATGAACACCAGCGAAATGTCGAGGCCGAGCACGACGATGCACACATACACACTGACAGCGACGTAGGACATGAGCGCCATATCCTGGAGCGCTGCGACAGCTTCTTTGGTGATCACCTGACGGCGCAGGGCGGCATTCAGCTGTTCGGTTTCGCTTATGAGCATCGGTGCGACGATCGGTTCGCGTCCCATGACCTTGACGAACTTGACGCCGCGAAAGACGTCGATGAGACGGGTGATGACATCCTTCTGTAGTGCCGTTTGCTGGGCGCCTGCAGTCCGTGTTATGCGGACGAGGTGACTGAGGATCAAGACGGTGATGATGCCGAGCGAAATCGCCACCGCAGTCGCTGACGAGGAAGTCATGGCAGCGACAATCGCGTAGGCAGCGACGATGATCAGTTGCGATACCATCGTGACGCCCGCCAAATAGGCTTGCGATGCGCGCGCGGCCTCTGCAGCGAAGGCGTTGGCGAGCGCCCCGACGGGCTGACTCGTGAAGTACGCCCAGCGCGTGCTGAGCAGGGAGTGCAGCAGACGCAGGCGAAGGTCGGTAGCAACTTGAGCGACGGTGTAGCCGACCTGGCGGTTGGCGACGAGCAACAGCGCTGACTTGATCAGCAACGCTGCGAGAATGACCAGCAGCAGAACGGGTGTGGACGGATGGAGCCCTGCGTACGACAACAAGGGTCCCATTATCTGGCCGAGCGCTGAGTGTTCGGTGGTCGGCTGGTTACTGGCGAGGCTCAGCAGCGGAAGCAGCGTGGAAAACCCAAAACCTTCCACCGCTGCAGCCAGGACCAATGCTGCGAGCACCAGCACGCTGCGCCACGGATCGCTACGGGAAAAGATGAGCAGCAGTTTCATGCGTGCAGCCGATTAGATGGCCGTCGGCCCTGCATCTTTCCGTACATGCGAGCAGTCCAGCGAAAGGAGCTGTTATACTCGGCCGCAAGCGCGATCCTGCAGTCGCGCCATTTCAGGGTGGTATGTGCTTCAGGGTACCGTTCCATGTAGACCCCGCTGTGTAACAGTTGATAACATGGCTTCAAGCATATACCCTACCTTAATTATCGGGTAGGTCCTTATAAAAACTTGTTGCCATGAAACACTTGATGAAATATTCAGCTTAAATGGCAGCATGGAATATGAGCGATGCCGGCTTTATGAAAAAACACTTCATTACTGGAGGGAGAGCGTGAATCAAGAGACATCCTATGCTGCTGTAGTGCTCGCTGCAGATCGCACGACAAACGATGCGGTTGCCAGCAAAGCAGGCGTTACCTGTAAAGCATTTGCCCCTGTTAGCGGCACGCCGATGATTATTCGTGTGCTGGATGCATTGGCAGCGACGCATATGAGTCAACCGACCCTATTATGCGGCCCGCCTAAAGCGCTTCTGCCTCAATGCCCGGAGCTCGTCAGGCGTATCGAAAGCGGACAGGTCGCCTGGATCGCCAATGAGCCGTCGCCTAGCCGCAGTGCTGAAAAAGGTCTGGCGAGAGTGGATGAGCAGACCCGCGTTTTGCTGACCACAGCCGACCACGCGTTACTCACGCCAGAAATTGTGCGGTATTTTCTGCGCGCATCGAGTGCGGCTGATTGCGATGTGACGGTGGGTGTGATCGATCATGAAATTATCAAAGCCGCTTTCCCCAATCGCAAGAAAACAGTCATACGCTTACGCGATGGGGATTTTTGTGGTTGTAACCTGTATACCTTTAATCATCAAGGCCGCGAGCTGATTTCATTTTGGCGAAGGGCTGAAGATCAACGCAAGCGGCCTTGGCGACTGATTGCCCGGGTCCTTGGCTGGCGAGCCGTATTGAGTTACCTGTTTGGGTATTTAACGCTGACGCAAGCGCTGAAAAATATTTCGGCAAGAACCGGGGTGAGGATACAAGCGATCAGGCTCCCCTTTGCAGAAGCGGGTATTGATGTCGATAAGGCCGATGATTTACTGCTGGTGGAATCCCATTTAAATAAACAATGAAGCATCCTGCCCCTCAGGACGCCCAAAGAATAAAAAATAATTTAGGGTAGCGCCCCCTTTCTCGGACAGCCACCCCATAAACGTAACGATGCACACTTGAGTGAGAGGAAACAACAATGGCATCTCAGATGGCTACTTATGGTTCCTGGAAATCCCCTATCACAGCGGATGATGTGTTTGCCAAATCTGTTGGCCTTAGAGGCATCCAACTGGATGGAGATAGGCTGTATTGGAGCGAATCTCGCCCAGACGGGCGCACTGTGATAGTCTGCCGCTCATCCGATCAGCAGGCAATGGATCTAACGCCTGCTGGCTACAATGTGCGTACTCGAGTACATGAGTACGGTGGGGGTGACTACCTCGCTGCGGGTGGGGGGATCTATTTTTCCAACTTCGCGGATCAACAGATGTATCGGCAAGTGCCGGGCGCCGAACCAGAGCTGTTTACCCGCCTGCCAGGCATGCGCTACGCCGATGCGATCCTGGATGAGGTTCATGGCAGGATCATCGTGGTGCGCGAAGATCATACCACCGGTGCTTCCCAGCCGGTCAATGCACTGGTGAGTATCCGCACAACAGGTAACGACGAAGGGCAGCTTCTGGTTTCTGGCAATGACTTTTACGCCACGCCGCGCCTCAATCCGGAAGGCACCCGGCTAGCCTGGCTGGCATGGAACCACCCCAACATGCCATGGGATGGCACTGAGCTGTGGGTCGCGGAATGGCTGGCGGATGGTTCACTGGGTCGGCGCACTTTGGTGGCCGGGGGAAAAGCCGAATCGATATTCCAGCCGCAGTGGTCGCCCGATGGCATGCTGTATTTTATCTCGGACCGAACAGGTTGGTGGAATCTCTATCGCTGGCAAGAACAGAACGGATCTGTGGAAGCGCTGTGTCCGATGGAGGCTGAATTTGGTGAGTCGCAGTGGAAATTCGGGATGTCTACCTTTGGGTTTGCATCAGCCGACAAGTTAATCTGCGCGTATTCCCAAAAGGGCTATTACCATCTGGCCTCCCTCGATACGCGCACCCTGAATTTTCAGCCGTTTGATCTTCCCTGCACCGTCATCAGCAATGTACGCGTCGTACCCGGACAGGTCTTTTTCATCGCCGGCTCTGCAACTGAACCTGTCGCTTTGGTACAGTTTGATTTTGTGACCGAACAAATCAAGGTTGTGCGGCGTGTGCAGGAGATCACGCTCGATCCCAGCTATTGCTCGATTGCTCAGCCCCTTGAGTTTCCGACAGATGAGGGCTTTACCGCGCATGGATTCTTCTATCCACCAAAAAATCGAGACTTTATCGGCATGCCGGAGGAGCTGCCACCGCTATTGGTCATGAGTCATGGCGGACCAACGGGCGCTACTCTACCGATTTTTCGTTACAGCATTCAGTATTGGACGACGCGCGGCTTTGCCGTACTGGACGTGAATTATGCAGGCAGCACCGGGTATGGCCGCGCCTATCGTGAGCGGCTCAAAGGTCAATGGGGCATCGCAGATGTCGCTGATTGTGTCAACGGCGCGCGCCATCTGGTGAGCCAAGGGGTGGTGGATGGCAGCCGGCTGGCCATCACCGGCGGCAGTGCGGGCGGCTATGCGACCCTATGCGCGCTCACCTTCTTTAAACTGTTCAGGGCTGGAGCCAGTTACTATGGGGTCAGCGATCTGGAGGCGCTGGCGCGAGACACGCACAAGTTCGAGTCGCGCTACCTGGATGGTCTGGTTGGCCCTTATCCAGAACGACGCGACCTTTATCTCGCCCGCTCGCCCATTCATCACATCGAGCAACTCGCTTGCCCGCTGATCCTCATCCAGGGGCTCGATGATCCCATTGTGCCGCCCAATCAATCACAGATGATGTTTGACGCCCTGCGCACCCGCGGATTGCCGGTGGCTTATGTCACTTTTGCAGGAGAACAGCATGGTTTCGTCAAGGCAGAGAACAACAAGTGTGCGCTGGAGGCAGAGCTCTATTTCTACTCGCGCATCTTCAAGTTTGAACTGGCGGAAGAGATGGCGCCTGTGCAGATTGAGAACCTGTGATGCCGGGTGGCAGAATAAAGGAGCGATAATAATGCTTGAGAATGAGTCGGTCTTGTGCCTAGTCCAAAAATTGTAATTTATTCAGCATATTTGTGGATCTAACAAGGTTTGCTATGATGGCAGCTAAATCAATGCAATTCTATAAAACATAAGGAGATAGCAATGCAGATTGCCGTGTTAGATTTCATTTTTGACGTAATATATTGCGTCATTTCGGAGGTCTAATTCTAGTTAGGCCACTTATCACCCTAAGGAGGTATTGATCATGCAGGACGACGAAGAGTTTGAAGTAACTTATGAGTGCATTGGCTGCGGCGATGAAATAACCGAGTCAATGTACGAACACATAGACCACGAGATCAATCCAGACAACCCCTTGTGCTACAAGTGTAGTGTTGCGCAACAGACTTGTGAGTTTTGTGACAAGCAGGCCACCCGTGTCTACGGCGAAAACTATGTGTGTGATGATCATGGCCCCGACCCGGATTAATCACTCAGCTCACGGATCAAGCTTCTCGCCTAACAAGTCATTCAAGCCGAAGCCGCTTCGCGGCTCGGCTTAATTCTGGCGTTAGGCATGTATAAAAAGGCCCACTTTGAGTGGGCTTCTGTTAATCGGTATATTTGGAATCAGGACTGAGAAATTAGGTTATCGCAGGCAGGGTTGATTTCATGTTGGTCTTTAATCAAAGTTCGGGCTTGCTTTGAGGTGATTACGACTTTAGTTTTTGAGTCTTGGTAGAGTTTCGAATAAGCCTCGACATCATTTGTCGTGTATGTTTGAGAATTTGGGCTGTTTCTTGTCATTTGTAGTGCAATGACATCGGGATAAACGCCTTTCTCACACATTCTCCCGGCACGTTCAATAACCGAGCCCGCACGGGAAGCAGGGCTTGAAACTTTTTCGATCAAGTTATTGGCAATATCAGTGACAATATGGGCAGTATTTTCTGGCTTTGACATGTTGAAACCTCATAGTAAAAAAATCAGTCATGGTGGCTCTGTTGGAGGAGCACCGCTTAGTTGTGGTGTTGGATACGAAAATTTCAAGTCTGACGGGGAAAATACATGGGATTCTGCGGCCTAACATTTCGCTCAAGCCGACCCGCTTCCGCTACGCTCCAGCGGTCGGCTTAGCTCTGCGTTAGTGCAGAATAGGAGACAGACCACGGTTTTCGGTTATGTGAGAAACAGATGGCTGGATTCTGGTTCTACAACCTTGCGTGGCCGTCCAGACTTGCCGGGCGCTGCCCGTCGCCTCAAGGCCGCCGATACCTGCGCTGCGAAACGTTCATTACCCAGCGTGTTGTGCCATTCGCCGCTCGCCGGATTTCATCTGCCAAAGACCTGGCTCCAATTCATAACGGCACAGCTCGCGGCAAGCCCTTTGTCTGCCAGTAAAACCATGGTCTGTCCCCTATTATTCTTATTGTTACCGTCACACATTATCGATATTAATGTGTCAATCATTACGTTCTAGCTGGAAAACATTGGTAGACATTGAAGCTGCGTCTTCCCTCATTAATCCCCGAAACAGGAACAATCGTATCGCCGTTAATCAAAGCCGCCTCATTACGCGCAAGATCCGCAAGTTCACCTGCAACTTTTTCTGGATCACGGTTAAGAACTATTTTACTGACTACTTTAGTTTCAACTCTTCCTAGTTTTTTGCATGGCTCGACAGCTCTGGCTGATTGCACCAAACGCACGCCTTCACCTTTCGAAGTAACCTTAACCCATGTACAGGAAGATAGTATTAAACAACTACAAACAGCAAAAAGGATTTTTCTCATTACATAATCTCAGTCATTGGTAAAAAATTTTATTTAATAGTTTATTTGTTTTAATCCAGGAAAGTGTTCACTGTGATCTTTTTCCATGAAAGGAATCAAAGCCGCTCTATTTGCTCGTCTTGATAGAATCTAAATATGCCCAGCTACTATTGGGAAATTGCCTCTACCCTTCATTCTTACGATTGCCCCAGGCGGCCCAGGTTACACCGCCAGGCCGAAGCAAAACAGGTAGCGTGAATTTGCGTGGTAGGGGGAAGCAGACTTTGTGTTCCTGGTGCTGAATGCGGCCACACAAGAATTATAGCTGACAGATGAGACTTTTATGATCACATGCCATAACAGAATAGAGGACAGACCACGGTTATTTGTTGCCCGCCGGATCTCATCCACCAGCCCCGATTCCAGCTCATAACGGAACAGCTCGCGGTAAGCCCTCTGCCTGTCAGTAAAACAGTGGTCTATCCCCTATTATGGATTATTGCCCCTACGTGTTTGCACGTATTTATTTACTCTCTATTTTTCGATATTTTTAAGAATGAGGGAAGAGAGATTTATCAGGGCGCCGGTGACGTTGCCGATTAATTTTCCTGAAACAATCGAGATTGATCCCTTGGATTCATGTTTCACATGTATTTATTTCTGGCAGGAAGGTGTTGATTTTTCCTATACGCGTCGAAGACAAGACAATCTTTTGCGAAAGATCGGAGGTAGTGATGCCAAAGACAACATTGAAAATAGCAGAATTCCGCGAGGGTCAGCCCAAGCGGGTGGAGATAGCAGGAAAAGGTGTTCTGGTCGCCATGGTGGGCGGGAATTTCTATGCGATTGGGGATAAGTGTACCCACATGGGGTGTTCTCTTTGCAATGGCACCTTAGAGGGCACGATAGTGACCTGCGCCTGCCACGGTTCAAAGTTTGACATCACAGACGGCAAGGTGGTGGCCTGGGTAGGTGGGCACCCGATTATAGGCGCGATCACCTCTTTCATGAAAAAGAATGAACCCGTGTATCAGGTCTCGGTGGAAGGAGATGAAATAACGGTCAGCGATTGAGTCCTCAGAGGCTGTGAAAAAAAACCACCTGGGCACCTCAGAAAGATCCTTCGAGTATGTCATTGTCTACTTTAAGAAGGATGCCGGAGCCGAGGTATATGCCGGAAGCTATCTTCGAAGAGACGCGACATTGGCAGAAAAGGGAAAATTCATTATTTCTCTTGGTAACACGCTATTCTCCGGGAATACGCGAAGTGCGTGGCTTGAGCTCAAACGTTAGCCACTGAACGAGATTGTAGCGACCTATGAAAACAACTATGACCTACTGGAATCCCTTGGATCCGATCAACTCGGAGATGTGGGAAGAAGTTGAGGGTTCGCATGGGAATTTGAAGCAAATCACGTTGGCCATAGACCATGAAAGCGGTGATTACACCAGATTAACATGGTTTAAAGACGGTTATTATACGGGTGTCTTTGGCGGCGAAGCGCACGCCTGCCCGGAAGAAATATTTGTGATTTCGGGTCCGGTTGTACGATGAAGCGTTTGATATGTGATTAGAGGCCGGTTATTATGCTTCTAGGCTGCTTGGAGAGGCACATGGTCCATTTAAGGTAGAGAGAGGCGTGATTATTTATGAAAATTCATTTCCCTTGCAGTCCATAGATGTGAATGATTGCTAGCAATGTGCTGCATCCGACCGCTTCGCTACGCTCCATGCGGTGCTGAGTACAACCGTTGTACGCTTAAGTCAAACTATGAATATTTCAATAAAGCGAGTATATGAAGAACCAGAACCAGGAGATGGGTTGAGGGTGCTGGTTGATCGGCTTTGGCCGAGAGGGCTGTCAAAGGAAGATGCGAAGATTGATGTTTGGTTAAAATCAGTAGCCCCATCAAATGATCTTCGCAAATGGTACCAGCACGATGTTCAAAAGTGGCCAGAGTTCAAAAAAAGGTATTTTTCTGAGCTTGATGCTGAAAAGGAAGCTTTAAGTGAGCTATTTGAGTACATCAAAAAAGGCAAAGTAACATTCCTATATTCGACAAAAGAGCAGCTACATAATAATGCTGTTGCCCTAAAAGAATATATAGACATGGTTTTATCGTAGTTGGATAGCGCGCAACAGAACAGAGGACAGACCACAGTTTTTGGCTATGTGAGAAACAGATTGCTAGATTCTTCTCCTCCTCCCAGAGTTGCTCAAAGACGCCAGCGAACCAGGCAACAGCTCAATAAAGCGATTGTAACTCACCAACCTGGAAAATAAGGCCGCTCATTCCTCAATACCTGATTCAGGTGATAGTCCTTAGTCCGGTAACCCGACAGATGAAACCCCACCACGATTCAAACTCCTGGCAAAAGTCGTCAATCGCACAAAAAATCGCTATAGTATCCATTAGAATCTGACTCCTCTAGCGATAAAGCTCTTTCCCAAAATCGTTTCATCATAAGAAATCCCGATTCCTTTTACAGCTTTTCTTACGTCGAACTCACGTTAATATATAAATCATGACAGCTAAACAGCATGTGCAACATTTACTGGACTTCATCGACAAGAGCCCAAGCCCATGGCATGCGGTTGCCTCGATCGAAACCGCGATCAAGGCATTTCAGTTTGTCCGGCTCGACGAAACGGCCAAATGGCCATTGCAAGCAGGTGGGCGCTATTACGTGATGCGCGACGACTCATCGATCGTGCTGTTCGCGCTGGGACACAAAACACCTGCCGAATCGGGCTTCAAGATTGTCGGCGCGCATACCGATTCACCGGGGTTGCGGATCAGGCCAAACGCCGCGACCACGAGCGATGGCATCGCGCGGCTCGGCGTCGAGATTTACGGCGGACCGATCCTTGCGACCCTTACCGACCGCGACCTGAGTCTGGCCGGGCGGGTCAGCTATGTCGATGAGCGGGAACGCCTCGCGCACAAACTGGTTCACTTCGATCGGCCACTGCTGCGTTTGCCGAATCTGGCGATTCACATGAACCGGGGCGTCAATGAAGACGGCCTGAAGCTGCATAAACAGAACGAATTGCCGCTGCTGCTCGCACAATTGACCAATAACCAACTGCCGCAGCCTTATTTTCTGACGCTGCTGGAACAGGCGGCAGGCATCGGCGCCTCGCGAGCACTGTCCTGGGATCTGGCGGTTTACGACACCCAAAAAGGTGCATTCTGGGGCGCGAATCAGGAATTTTACGCCAACAGCCAGATCGATAACCTGGCTTCCTGTCACGCTGGACTGCAAGCCTTGCTAGACGATGCTGTTCTAGACCACACTGACAGCACGCTGGTCTGCGCGTTTTTCGATCATGAGGAAATCGGCAGCGAAAGCCATATCGGCGCTGCCGGCAGTTTTTTAACCGATGTATTGCAGCGAATCAGCATCGCGACCTCATCGGAGCGTGAAGACACGGCGCGCGCGCTGGCTCAGAGCTTTCTGATCAGCGTGGACATGGCGCACGCCTATCACCCCAACTTCCCCTCGGCGTATGACACGGGTCATAAAGTCTTCGTGAACCAAGGTCCGGTAATCAAATCCAATGCCAACCGCCGCTACAGCTCCGAAAGCCTCTCCACCGCGCGCTTCATCCATTGGTGCGAAGAAGCCGGTGTTCCCTATCAACGCTACTCGCATCGCTCAGATCTGCCCTGCGGCAGCACGATCGGGCCGATCGTCTCGGCGAAGCTTGGCATACGCAGTGTCGATATCGGCTGCCCGATGTGGGCAATGCACAGCATCAGGGAAAGCGCCGGCGTGCGGGACCATGAGCATATGATTAAGGTACTGAAGCGGTTTTTTATCGATTAAGTGCCACAATTTTCTCTATTGTCCGCTACCTCCTAGTAGTCAGTCATGCTGAAACATAAGGATAAAGGCGAGCCAATTTACGTCGTGCGTCTTGCGTGGTAAAACGCCATTTGACCGGCATGGCCTTCACATTGCGTGCCTGGACATTGGCTTCGACCTCGCGGCGCAGGCGATCCTTGTCCGGTATCCGTCGCGACAGGCACGTATTCGACAGCACGGCCAGTTCGATTCCGGCGATGTTCGGCCAACTGCCGTGCTTCGGCGTGTAGTGGAATTCCAATTTCCGCGCCAGCTCGCGTGCTTGTTCGGCAGGAAAAGCCTCGTATAGGGAAGCCATCTTATGCGTGTTGAGGTTGTCGAGCACCGCACGGATCACCGTCGCTTTGGGATAAAGGTCGACAATGATGTGTCAGCGCCATAGGAACATCTTCTGCCAGAATAGCGCCGGGTGCATCTTACTGTGTCCCATCATTTTAAGCATGGTATGCGCAACGTCTCCAAACATGGTTATGTCGGCATAAGTATCAGTTGTAAATGTCACGAGCATATAATCCTCCTCGAATGAATCAAGAGTGAGAAAGCCTACGTGGTCATCGCTATGATATCGAAATCAGCATAGCTACCGTTTGGTCATTAAGTGTCGGGGACAAAAAACCCACATGCCGGTTAAAGTAGTTTCTGAAAGTACCTTTTGCAAAATCTACTTTCCTGATTGAGTGAACTAATCACAGCCACGCAAAAGATAGATGACAAATAGGATCGGTAAGGGGACGCCTAAAAGCCACAGTAGAATGTAACCCATTTTTCCCTCTTGCCACCTCTTCAGATCTGTTGTGATTCGCAACGAACCGACGCCTTTCGCGAGGCGCCTAAAATAATTGGTTTTTAGCATTGCGGTCTCCTTTTTAATTTCAGCCTCTTCGGCTGGTAGTAAAAAAAGTAACAGTGATAATCTCACTCGATATTGCTTAAACTGAACAATGTTTCTCGACCCTTGACCTTATTTTGGATGCATCCCTTGTTATGCAATTTGCCATCGCGAGAAAGACAGATCATGTCTCTATCTCACGCAGAGTAACAAATTCTTCGGCAGTAGTAGGGTGTATGCCGATAGTAGAGTCAAAGATCGCCTTGGTTGCACCGGCTCGAATGGCAATTGCCATGCCCTGAATAATTTCTGGAGCGTCAGACCCTACCATATGCACACCTATGATGCGGTCAGTACTGCGTATTAGGACCATCTTTATCAGGTTTTTTTCATCCACACCGGAGAGGGTATTTTTCATCGGTGTGAAACTGGTTTTGTAAATGTCGATGTCCGAGTATTTTTCACGCGCTTGCGCTTCGGTTAGACCTACAGTTCCAATAGCGGGTTGGCAAAAAACAGCAGTGGGAATATTGTCGTAATCCACCGATATCGGTTGATTGGCATACCATTTATTTGTCAGAGCCATGCCTTCTGCTATGGCTACCGGGGTCAGGTTGACACGGTTAGTCACATCACCCAGTGCATAGATTGATGGCACATTGGTTTGATAGTCACTGTTGACTTTAATCGCCCGTTTGCTGTCCAGTTCAACACCAAGCTTTTCTAGTCCAAATCCGGTTGAATTCGGTATTCTGCCAGTGGCATACATAACCAGGTCTGTACTTATTTTGCTGCCATCAACAAGCTGTGCTGCGAAGCAATCGTCTGCGCTTTCTATTGCTTCAATATCGGTATTGAAAAGAATATTAATACCTTTCCTGGTCATTTCATGTGCCAGAAAATCACGTATATCCTCATCAAAACCATTAAGTAGTTTGTGTCCACGATGACAAATTGTGGTATTCACACCAAGGCCATGAAGAATGCTGGCAAATTCCACCGCAATGTAACCACCACCGGCAATAATGATACGTTTGGGCAATTGATCGAGGAAAAACATTTCATTCGATGTGACGATGTGTTGCTTGCCGGGTATATCAGGAACAAACGGCCAGCCCCCTGTTGCAACAAGTATGCGTTCGGCGCTATATTCTGTGCCATCAACAGCGACAGTATGAACATCAAGTAAATTTGCCCTGCCAGTGATAATACTGACACCCGATTTTAGCAGCAGGTTGTTGTAGACAGCATGTAGCCGCTCAATCTCCTGATTTTTGTTTGCGATCAAGCTTGGCCAGTTGAAAGTTGATTTGCCCACCGTCCAGCCAAAACCTGCTGCCGCGTCGAATTGATCTCTGAATTGGGAGGCATAGACAAACAGTTTTTTGGGCACACAACCCACATTGACACAGGTGCCGCCTATATAACGCTGTTCAGCAATGGCTACCCTTACGCCATGACCCGATGCCATACGTGCTGCACGCACGCCTCCTGAACCTGCACCAATTACAAACAGGTCATAGTCATATTGAGTCATTGAAGTTTCTCATTTATAAATAAAAGGTATGGGATTAAGAACAATACAGGCTCATTTGTTATGCTTTAAATAATCCAGCATGGTATCAACATTGCTTACAGTAAATGGATCATCAGGGCAATTATCAACTTTGCCGGGTTCGCTGAATAATTTGATAATCTTTTTATCCTCGACAACCATTGAATAGCGCCATGAACGACTGCCAAAACCAAAGTTCTCTTTTTTCACCAGCATGCCCATTACTCGGGTAAAATCGCCATTTCCGTCAGGAAGCATTTTTACATGCTTGATGCCCAGATGCTTGCCCCATTGAAACATCACAAAAGCATCATTTACACTCAGACAATAAACTTCATCAACACCCTGAGCAATGAGTTCCTGATATTTTGCGTCATATCCAGGCAAATGCTTGCTTGAGCAGGTAGGTGTATAGGCGCCAGGAAGAGCCAAAACAACAATTTTTTTCCCTTTAAAGATGTCATCAGTGCTGACATCCTGCCAGCGAAAGGGGTTGTCGCCACCGATACTTTCGTCACGAATACGTGTTTTAAAAATTACATCAGGCACAGTTACAATCATATTGGAACTCCTTGTTTAACTATAACTTTGTTAATGAATATCACCTGAGAATTAATTTAGTCATGACCAAAACATGAAATGATATTCACCTCGTCATTTTTAATTATCACACGCAAAACTAAACACAGTCGGTGCGGCAACGAACATATGGGATTAGGTCTACATGACTGTTAATCAGCGTTCAAAATTTACCACCTTTAGCATTTGTTATTAACAGATTAAAAATAAATTACTCATATAGAACAATATCATAGCAATTCTTGCTGATAAATCTTGGCGCTTTTTCTAGTACCTCTCGAACGCTGATCGTGGTGCAGAGCGCGGGCCATGATTATCGACTGAAGTTGCAGTTGCTGAAGCAGGAATTCAATTACGCCTTTCTGCCGACATAGCGGATATCATTAGGTGCAACAGCAGTTCTGCTGCCGGCTATGTTGTTATGCCTCGATCGCTTCCCAACATGATCGCTACGTGATCCATCTGATTCAACAGGGCATTTCGCAACCTTGTTCATACGTCAAGTTGCTTCTTTTCTTATGGGCATTAAAATACAGAACCCCGATGTGCGATCCATATCACTACTTTGATTCTATGCTTGCTACGCAATCAAATGAGGGTACTAGATTCGACCCAACAGCATCAGAATGAGCAAGATCAGCACCACATCACCATCCAACAGCAGCATAGATTTACATTATTTGTGACAATGCGCGTTATTATCCATCCCAACTGATCAGTGACTATCTCAACGACTCAAAAATAAAACTCGTATTTTTGCCACCGTATGCACTCAATCTGAACTTAATTGAGCGTTATTGGAAGTTTTTCAAGAAGAAAATCCTGTATGGTCGCTACTATGAAACTTTTTCACTTTTCTACAATTGACCCAGGGCTTCCAGTGAATAATCAGCATTGGTCACCAGAACCACATATTCCCACACTTTGATCTTGTCTGAATGGTCAACAAAGTGCAGCGTTCCCTGTTGAGCATCGGAGCTCGCCTCGGCTGCCAGATTACCTTTAGCCTGACGTCGCAGCACCCCTATCCGCCGCGCGTGACGCCAGCCTGCCAGCCGGATTTGATCTTCTACTTCGCCAATCCCAGCACGGGTCAGATCAAGTCAGGCATTCCATGACATATTAAACTGAGTATCCCAGCAGTCTGACGAAGCTTGGACAGATAACGCTGATTAATCTCTTCCATTTCAGCCATCACTCCTTCATTGCCAAAAGCATTGTCGCCGCGCACCAGAGCAGGCCGCTTCTCAGGAGCAAGCCCTTCGATCAGCTGCCGCAGACGGGGTAGGCTATGTTTGGCGGCATGGGATTTACCGCTTTGCACTTCGACATCAAGCACCAGGCGAACATTGCCGATTAAGTAAAGTATGCAGGGTGTGGCTTGGTCGCCCTGGCTTCCTGGGATTGTAGCCGATCTCAGCACCTATTTGACGGCCATACAACAGCTTGACGCTGCTATCAGCATCGAGAATCCAAGCAGTATTCAAGGCCTCACGAGTACTCTCACTTAGCGCTGTGTCCATCCAGATCGTACTCTTCATCAGCTGAGCCAGGCAGGCAGCACGTTGCGCGTCATCACACAACGTTTGGGCAAACTTGGCGCAAGCGCGCTCAGCGCGCGACGTAAGCTCTCATCGCTCATGATCTTGCCCATGCCGAGTATCTCAGGCGCAACTTCGTCTCCTCGTAGTCCGGCTATGTGCGCGTAACGTCGCTGCCCATCAAGAATGGAGAGCAACCAAGTGCCCAGTCAATCAACCACCGCAGGCGAATTAGGACTCGTGTAAGGGAGCGGGCACCCCTCTACCCGGCGGCTAAATAAACCACTAACTTCCAAAAACTCAGCAAAAAATGCCAACTGACCCAAAGCCGTAGCACTTCCGTTTTCGTCCCAGCGTACGTGAAATCGACCACCAGGAGTCAACAAACACATCTCCTGTGTGCAGCTCGCTCCATCTCCTGCACGGCACTTTCTACCACCTTTACTACTTCTTCTTCTTTTTCATCAAAATCCTTTTCACCCATTGGGTGACTCCTTCTTTCAACTGTAAAACCTTTACAGTACTACGTTTACGGCTGTTTTTATAGGCTCAATTGAGGAAAATAGGATGAATTCTAAACTTTAAGTTCACCGACTTTTTATAGGTAGGTTATATACTCTTAGGTAACCGTTATCGAAATTCTATATAAAGGAGAATAAAAGATGCCAATGACAGTAGGAACTGCCCATTCCATTCCTGAGCTTGAAACAACTCCCGACAACATTATGCTTGCTGCGCTCAATCTTTCCGCACGAGCCTATTCCGACAAGCATCTTGATGATCAGCCGGTCATCGACGCGGTGAATGCACGTATTCAAAGCTGGACGCCCTTAGAAGCCCCAACCTTGGGTTTTGCAGGAAATGATCCTGGATTTAGCATTATAGGCGGGAGTTTGTTGCGATATGTCAATGAAAATGCTTCGGCAACCGTTGGTTTAACCATACTGGACGGCAAACGCACATTAGGCATTTCATTTGAGGGTTCCAATGACATTTCTACAGAAAACGGCCTGAAGGACTGGAATCATAATGTTTTCAGTATTAAGGGATACTATGATCTTCTAAATGATGCTGACAACGATAACGAAATCGGTTTTCTTCAATCGATAGTGAACTATATTAACGCTAATGGTATAGAACAGGTGCTCGTCACCGGCCATAGCCTGGGGGGAGCAGCGGCGCAGTTCTTCATGCAAGACTATGGTGTCACAGATGCCAGATATATCGGTGTAACTTTTGGATCGCCCGGAACGAATCGTTTTCAAACATTACCGGAAGAACGCTTTGCCAATATTCGTCATAATGACGATGAAGCAGTGATCGCAGGAGATGCGCGGGGATATGAAGTCAGTGGCTCGATTATCAATATACGGGTGGAAGATTCTGGGATAGACGGACTATTAGAGCACATATTATTTATTCCACTGGATGACTCGAAAATCAGCTACCGCAGAAGCGTTGAATTTATAACCTCTCAATTGGATGCGGAAACTTTGTTCCGGGACATGAATATTGTTCCTGGCACCAATGGGGATGACAATTTGAATGCAAAAGAAGGCCAGAATGTTGAAGTTTTGCTGGGTGGTAATGGCGCTGACAGCATGACAGGTGAGGTGTCAGGCGAGCAACATGTTCAGATATTCAAAGGTGGTTTGGGTAACGACACCATTCATGGTGGCGGAGGAATTGATTATGCCCTATACAGTGGAGCCCGATCTGATTTTACACACCAAATCTCGCCTGCCGGTGAGTTCATCGTGATTGATCAACGAACAACGCCGAATAATGAAGGAACTGATACGCTTAAAGATATTGAGCGGATCATTCTCACTGATATGGCTTTTGCGCTCGATGTGGATGGTTCGGCTGGCAGGGTTGCAAAATTGATTGGAGCTGTTTTTGGGGCTGGAGGCGTCTCGAATACCCATTACGTGGCAATCGGACTCTCCGAGCTGGATAAAGGTACAGGCTATGAGGATCTCGCTGCCTTCGCAATCGCCGCAACCGGTGCAAATACACCCGAGCAAGTGACCTCGTTATTATGGAGCAATGTCGTCGGCTCGCCTCCAACAGCGGACCAGGCACAGCCCTACATTGACATGCTGAATTCAGGCACATCCATTGGAGAACTAGGTGTGTTCGCGGCAGAACACCCGATCAATCAAGCCAATATAGCGCTGACCGAATTGAGAGAAACCGGGATCGTTTTTGATCCGCTGGGTTTTGTTGTCTAGTCGATCGTTCCAGTAAAACCTTTACCGTTCGCGGTGAGTTTATCGAACCGCTAAGCAACTGATCGGCCTTCGACAGGCTTGTATGGTGTATGGTATTACCTGTGAACACGGCGGCAATCGCATCCCGCGTCAGTACCCATCCCCTCTTTTGCGGTTCCGAATCCTGCTGCGTAGCCATCGTGGTTATGACCGGGGTGCATTGTGCATGGCAAAAGGGCTCGCTTTGGCGCTGAAGATATCTTGTCAAGATGGTACAATTTATTTGTTATGTTTCCGCTGGAATTCATGGAGTGCTTAGCCGTTTTAGTTTCTCGGCCAAGATTCAACCTTCCGGACACCGATTCGATCAACTCTGGAAAAGTCTGCGATCTTTCCAGCTTATTGATTCCGGTCTCGTCCTTTCAGTTCTCTTGATGATTGAGCTGACTATTTCCCTTGCACGCTTTGCGCCCGGCAGGCAAGAATGCTTCTATTTGGAGGGTCAGTAAGCATTTCATGGTTTCAATACGCAGCAAGTCCTTCCCGTCCGCCGCAGACTACACCGACACCGAAGCCTGGCTGAATGAACTGGCCGCACAGTTTACGCCAAACGAAATCGGGCTGCTGCGCCAGGCATGCACGATGGCCGCACCGCTGTATAGCGAGCAGCATACGCTGACCGGAACGCCATTGCTGCAGCATGCGATAGGTGCGGCATCCATCCTCATCGGCATGCGCATGGATGCCGAGACCGTCGCCGCCACCCTGCTGCATGCGGTAGCTGAGTATCTGGATGACTGGCATGCACTGGTGGAAAGCCAATTCGGCGCCAACGTCGCCAGCCTGGTGGAAGGCATCGCACGCATGGAGCAGATCCACCAGTTCAGCGAAATTGAGCAGCTGCACGCGCCAGGCAACACGGGTGATCAAGCGCAGCAGATCGAGAGCCTGCGCCAGATGCTGCTGGCCATGGTGCAAGATATCCGCGTGGTGCTGATCAAGCTGGCTGAGCGCACGCAGACCCTGCGTCATCTCTCTGGCGCGAGTCGCGAACAACAGCAGCGAATCGCCCGCGAAACGCGCGGTATCTTCGCGCCGCTTGCCAACCGGCTGGGCGTATGGCAGATCAAATGGGAGCTGGAAGACCTCGCGTTGCGCTACCTAGAACCGCAGCTCTATAAGGAAATTGCCCGCCTACTGGACGAGCGGCGCGTAGATCGTGAGCAGTACATTGACGACGTACTCGCCCACCTCAGGCAGGAACTGCTGCAAGCCGATATCAAGGGAGAAATCAGCGGGCGGCCCAAGCACATCTACAGCATTATCAATAAGATGCGCCGGAAGCATCTGGAGTTTAGCGAGCTCTACGACATACGCGCAGTGCGTATCCTGGTGGATGACGTCAAGGACTGCTACGCTGCACTGGGCTTGGTGCATCATCTGTGGCAGCCGATTCCCGGCGAATTTGACGACTATATTGCGCGTCCCAAGAGCAACGGTTACCGCTCACTGCACACCGCCGTGATCGGCCCGCGCGGTCTGGCGCTTGAAGTGCAGATCCGTACCTACGACATGCATCTCAATTCCGAACTGGGCGTAGCCGCCCACTGGCGCTATAAGGAAGGCGGCAAGCCGGATAGCAAATTCGAAGAGAAAATCGCCTGGTTACGCCAGATCTTGGCGTGGAAAGATGAGGTCAGCGATAGCGGCGATTTGCTCGAGCAGTTCAAGAGCGAGCTGTTCCAGGACAAGGTTTTCGTGCTCACGCCACAAGGAAAGGTGATCGACCTGCCCAAAGGCTCGACGCCCATCGATTTTGCCTACGCCCTACACACTGATCTCGGTCACCGCACGCGCGGCGCCAAGGTGGACGGCAGCATCGTACCGCTCAACACCCGGTTGCAGAATGGCCAGCGCGTGGAAATCCTCACCTCCAAGATGGGCGCACCCAGCCGCGACTGGCTCAATCCGATACTCGGTTATCTGCAGAGTCCACGCGCGCGCGCCAAGGTGCGCCACTGGTTCAAGTACCAGAATTTCGAGGAAAATGTGGCAATCGGTCGTGCCAAGCTGGACCGCGAATTCCATCGGGCCGGCGCTGGCAGTGTCAATCAGGAGAAACTTGCGCAGAAGTTACACTACAACCGTCTTGAAGACCTGCTCGCTGCCATCGGCCGTGGCGATGTCAGCGAGCACCAGATTGCCCTTGCCATTCAAGAGACTATGCCGCCCAAGCCTGCAGAAGCACTCCCAGCCTTCACCGCCAGGCGCACGCACGCACCCAAGGCGCCGTCGGGCATCGTGGTCGAGGGCATCGGCAATCTGCTCACCAACCTGGCCAAGTGCTGCAAACCAGCACCGCAGGATGTTATCGTTGGCTACGTCACGCGTGAGCGCGGGGTGACCATCCACCGTCAGACTTGCACCTTCGTCACTCGCCTGCCAGAAGAGCGGCGCAGTCGCCTACTGCAGGCGCGCTGGGGTGCCGGCACAAATCTCGTCGCCAGCGTCGATATCGAAGTAGAAGCCCATGATCGCCAAGGCTTGCTGCGCGACATCAGCGACCTGTTCGTGCGCGAGAAGGTGAACGCCACCAAGGCCAACACGCTAAGCCGCGGTAACCTGGCGATGATGCAGTTTTCGCTTGAGATCACCGATCTGGATCAGCTGCAGCGCCTGCTGGCGCTGATTCAGCAAGTGCCTGGCGTTATCGCAGCGCGGCGGCGGGAGTAACAGCCTATCTGTGAAATGACGGCTGTTTCAGAATAGCTGTTAACCCGAATATTTCATAAGTTCGCGTGATGATCACGCAGGATTTTGATTAATAGGGAAGTTTTGAGAAAGAGGGGTGTAGTGATTCATACACCCGACTGAGCAAAATCTTTCTTATTAATCAAAAGACAAGTGAGGGCACGTGCCAATTTATGAAATATTCGGGTTAAAGATCAGACAGGGAGAAAATTTGATCTCGACGACTCATTTTGTTATTACCTGTGAACACGGCGGCAATCGCATCCCGTGTCAGTATCAAACCCTTTTTTGCGGTTACGAACCCTTGTTGCGTAGCCATCGTGGTTATGACCGGGGTGCATTGCGCATGGCGAAAGAGCTCGCTTTGGCGCTGAGCGCTTCCTTGTTTGTGACGACCACGAGCCGTCTACTGGTCGATCTCAATCGTTCTATCGGGCATCCACGATTATTTTCCCAAGTAACAAAACATGTGCCGGTTACCATTCGGCGCGAGATTCTGACGCATTATTATCTGCCTTATCGCCATCAAGTTGAGCAAACCATCGCTGAAGCAATCCGTAGTGGAAGCCGGGTGATTCATATTTCATCGCATAGTTTCACACCGGTGCTCAAGGGGCAGATGCGTCATGCTGATATCGGCTTGCTTTATGATCCCGCGAGACCGGGCGAACGGGCGTTATGCCATCGCTGGCAGGCAAGCCTCAAAACAATGGCGCCCGATTTAACTATTCGACGTAATTATCCCTATGCTGGTAAGGCAGATGGCTTGACCACCGCCTTGCGCCGTCAGTTTCCAGCAGAAGCATATCTGGGGCTCGAACTGGAAATCAACCAGAAACATGTGGTCAGCGGTAGGCGGCACTGGCAGGCACTGCGTCATTTAGTGCTAGCAGCGCTCCATGACGTCGTTGGGTGAAGTATTGAGTTGCATATGCATTTTCACGAATGCAAATAAAGAACTATCTGGTTAAACCCGAATATTTCATAAATTGGCACGTGCCCTCACTTGTCTTTTGATTAATAAGAAAGATTTTGCTCGGTCGAGTGTATGAATCACTACACCCCTCCTTCTCAAAACTTCCCTATTAATCAAAATCCTGCGTGATCATCACGCGAATTTATGAAATATTCGGGTTAACGTGAGTTCGATGTAAGAAAAGCTGTAAAAGGAATCTGAATTTCTTATGATGAAACGATTTTGGGAAAGAGCTTCATCACTAGCAGGTCATTGGAAAACGGATTTGCTCCGGTAAAATTTTGCATAAGCCTTACTATACTGAATCATGCGCTGTGGCGTCCAAAGGTGCTGGTGGATAGGATACTCAAGCAAATGGATCAGCAGTTTGGTGCTGTTTACTCGAGGAAAGGCTGTCCTTCGATACCGCCGGAGTGGGCGGAACTGAGCAGTGACAAACATTTGTCAAACCGGGAGCCACAGTGGGGGAAGATCGCGGCTACGATGTGGATGAGCACATCAAAGCAGCGCGATCGCTGGGCATGATCCCGCATGTGGCGGCCAAACGCAAAGGCAGCGCCATGTGCCGGATGATATTTGCCAGAGCGAGGGCTATGCGATCAGTCTGAAGATTCGCAAACGGATCGAGGAAGTATTGGGCTGGATGAAAACGGTAGGCGGGATGCGTAAGCTGAAGTTGGCCGAGCGCAAGAAAGTCAGCGGACAGCTTCGGTTTGTTACCGCGAATTACGATCTGGTGCGCATCGGAAGTCTGACCGGCGGGTGGACGGCTTCGCGCACATAGGGACGGTACGTCCAAAATCCGCCTAAAACAAGCAGATAAGAACAAAGGATCAGGATTTACAGGAATTTTGGACAGAAACTGATCAAAAAATGAGCGTCTTTGGTAAAAATAGATTTGCAAAAAACAACCAAAGTGTTTGCAGTCTTTTAAGTATGCAGATCCATTTGCTGCAGTGAATGCACCATACTGGCAGCCTTTTTGTTCATGAATGCGATTTAAAACGAGAAATCCCATTGTAGCCAGTATCGCTGATTCGATTTGTCGCCAACGGTTAGATGGCTGACTTGAAAATTCACCTTGTTTAAATGGCCATTAAAGAAATAAGTCATTATTCCGCTGGCTTCCTGTTGCAGATCGTCGTTATTGAAATTGACATTAGGATCAACGAATGCATACCGTCCGGCGAGCTCTAGATTCTTGGGTATGATCGGGAAAATGTAGTGGGGAAAGTATCCAGCTTGAACCAAACCACCCATAAGGTTGGTTTTTCGCGCAGGATCGCTTCGCTCTTTACGGGTATCGACGACTTCTTTCCAGTGCATTTCGTGTTGAACAGAAAAACCCTGCCATTTGAAACGGACTTCCTCCAGCATCTGATTGATGCGGTACTGCCCATCTTGTCCTGGGCTGAAGCCAGGTAAATCCCGGCAACTCCTGCTGTCGGTCTCGAATGCCGTGCATTTGCTGCGGTTAGTGGCGGCTGCGAATGCGAAATTGAGCGCTGGCTTTTCATGAAATTCAATATCAGACTGGGAAAAGGGCATTTCCCCGCCCAGCGCATTCCACTGCAGTCTGCCAGAGTACATCATACGATCATCGTCATTGCTGCGTTCGCCTACACCCAGACCAGTAAAGACGCCGGTATAATAGCTAATATCGTGCCAGCTGCCGGGAAACAGATTGCCGAATATCTGCGCTCCCTGCTGCCGGTCTACCGTGAAAATATCGTTGATGATAGAGCGGTTGGCGAACTGCTGATTGCCGGAGGAGCTGACCCGCTCGTCGTTATAGAAGACCTTGCCGCGGCCTACCCACAATTTAGCCCATTTGAATTTATCCATGGTCAAGCTTAAATCACGCAACACCGGCTGAGACCAGTCATACTGCAAATAATATTGCAGCCATGGCCAGTAGGCGTGCCCTTTGAGTTTGGTCCGCGCCCGGCGGATCATGAATGAACTTTCATCGCGCTCCAGATCGCTGACTGAGCGCGGATCGCTGTCAAATGGATCGGCATACCTGACTTGAATCCGGTTCTGGATGGCCAGCGAGAATTTGTCATTATCGGTTCTGAATTCAAACCCGTTCTTGCCATAACTGACATTGGCAAAGTGGTCCTGTGATTTAGATTCCGCCTTGTCAGATTTTTTTTCCTCTGCAGCTTGGACAGGCTTAATTTCTTCAGTTTTTACCTGCGTTGCACTGTCAGGCGCCACTGGCGCGGTAACGGTAGTCGTTGCCGATTCCAATTTTTCGAGTCGTTCCAGTTTCTCATCCAGCGCCTTCAGTTTTGCATCCAAGCGCTTTTCAATGGCCAGAAGCTCCTGCTTATAAAGTTCGGGATCTTTCAATTCTTCCGCTGAAACGGGGCCGATCAGAATCAGACCAGACAACACCCATTTAGCTGCGTGAGACACCCGTTGGAAGGGAAATTGCTTGCTCATGGATTGCACACTTTCTTTACTATCAAGGAGGCTAATTATGTCAGCTTCAGTCAGTGTCAACAAACAGCCTTCGAGAGAAGGGGACGCTATACCCTTCCTTGAACTCAGCCTATAGTTAATGCATGCCAGGGCTAAGCAGAACCGTATTTGTCGAAATATCGCACACATCATTCGGTGAGTAAATCGGCGAAAAAATGTATTCTTTACCGATGATGACCGAAGAATTTATCTAGACCTGTTCCCTAATATTCGGATGAAAATTTGTTCTTTTGGAAGGTGGGCACTGATAACCACTGTTGTGGGCCAATACACATGGGCACATAATCAGGCATCAGGTATTTTTCCGCTATCTGTCAGCCTTTCTGCTTCGCCAGCTTGTCCAATATGCGCTTCCGTGTCATCTCGAAAATTGTGTTCTTCTTTTTTGGGGATGATGACTATATGAAATTCACAATTCCATGCTATATGCATCAAGCCTTGATAATCTCTTATTCAATTCTGCGGGCTCTTGTTCAAACTTAAAGAATCAAAATAACCAGTTTGTGTACGGTTAATCGCTAATGAGCCATTAGCCCGGTCGGGGATAATTCTGCTTATTTATAGAAATTTTTAACCTATTATCAAACATATGAACACCATTGCTGAAAAACTCAGAGAAGCTTATCGCTCACATGGCGTGCCAGTCCCCGAAATTCTCTGTAATTGTTCGGTGAATCAGAAAAAGTATGAGCAATATCGCCAGATCTTTAATCGCTGGTTTCAGTTTATGCCCGCCGCTATTGTGCTGTGTGTTACTGCCGACCAGGTAAGTGTGGCGGTTAAATTTACTAGTCAACATGCCCTGCCTTTACGCGTGCGCTCGGGCGGACACGACCATGAAGGGGAGTGCTCAGGTACTGATACCATTCTGGTTGATCTCTCAGAAATGAATACGGTGGAAATTGATCCTGTACGCCGGATTGCTCGCATACAGCCTGGCATACGGTTTAAAAGTCTTACCACGCAACTGGCTGATAAGGATGTGATGATTCCACATGGCACTTGTGCCACAGTGGGCATAGCGGGTTACACCATGGGTGGAGGCTGGGGTCCCTGGACCCGCAAGCATGGCATGTGCTGCGAAAGCGTGGTAGGCGCCACGTTGGTACTGGGCGATGGCAGCATACGAAAACTGAGTATGGGCGGAGGCCATGATGAAAGAGAATTGCTGTGGGCCATTAAAGGCGGAGGCGGTTTTAGCTACGGCATCGTTACCGAGTTTGTGATTGAAACCTTTGAGTTGCCCTTTGAGATGATCAAGTTTCAGATCGAGTGGAACAAATTCCAGTATGTGCCTGAAAACGGGCTGTTTGCCATACGCGACGCCACGCCCACTCTCACTGTGCTGCAAACCTGGGAAAAGGTGATTGCTTCTACTGGTCCGGCGGCCAATCAGTTGGTGGGGACCAATCTGAAAATATCTGCTAAACACGCCAGTGAAAATGAGCCATTTAATCCCCATACTGTAAGTCACAACTGCGTGATGTATGGTTACTGGGAGGGAGACGAAAACAGCTTGCGGGAGTTTATACATCAACGCTTTGGACACACCGGCAGCTACACCATTACCATTCTGGGCAAGGCCGGACGCAACCACAAACATTTACGCTATGGCGATCACCTGATGAGTTCCTGGGATCGTTATTCGTTTCACAATATGAACTTGCTGAAGCAGGGATTGCAAGGCATACCATTTCCACCTGATGAAGACCAGCCAGCGCCCCATAAAATCACCTCGCGCCTGGTAAATGCAGAGGGCCTTGGCGAACAAGGGCACTACAAGCTACTGGAAAGCCTTACTTCTCCGCTCGTATTACCCGGCAACAAAGACCTGGGACTGTTTACCTACATTACCTTGGGTGCCATTACCGGTAATTATTACCAACATGTAATTACCCCGGAGCAGAAAATAAAAAGCGCCTTCCCTTACAAAGACAAGCTATTCACCATACAGTACCAAACTTGGTGGAATGAAACTGAAAAAGAAAAGGAGGAAGGCCAGAACAACCATGTGTACACCCGCGTAAACCGTGCACTTGACTGGATGGAGATTTGCCGCGATTACGATATTCCCCATACCTCAGGCGCTTTCATCAGTTTCAAAGACAGTTCGGTGCCTACCAAAACTTACTTTGATAAAAGCTACAACGAGCTGGTAAAAATAAAGCATATCCACGTAAAAGATCCCTACAATCATTTCAATTCGCGTAAGACGATTATCTGATGAGATTTAACCCAGAAACCGCAGTTGGACGAGATGTGGCGTGCGGTGATCCGGGTGTGAGGCAAGACGGCTATAAGCCGCAGGCTGCCTCCTGCAACGAAGGGTGGGTTACCGCGCTAACAAGACCCCATACTTACACCAGCACGCCATCAATCAGTTGCAAAACCCGTTCCGCCTGGTTGGCAAGTTGTGCATCATGCGTGACGATGACAAGCGTAGCATTGACTTTGCGATTGAGCTCAAGCATTAAATTGAACACCCCTTCGGCAGTATGGCGATCAAGATTGCCAGTCGGTTCGTCAGCCAGCACGCAGGCTGGTTGGGTTACTAGCGCGCGCGCCACGGCTGCCCGCTGACGTTCTCCGCCAGAGAGTTCACCTGGCGTGTGAGTCAGGCGATGACCCAGGCCAACGTGCTGTAGCATTTCTGCTGCGCGCTCCATTGCTTCCCGTTTATTCAAGCGCCGGATCAGCAGCGGCATGGCGACGTTTTCCTGTGCGCTGAACTCCGGCAGCAGATGGTGGAACTGATAAATAAAACCGAGTGATTGATTGCGCAACTGACATCTTTTTTCTTCGCTGATATTGGTGATGTCTTGCCCCAGCAGCAGAATTTGTCCTTTGCTCGGTGAATCCAACCCGCCCAGCAGGTGCAGTAGCGTGCTTTTTCCTGAACCGGAGGCCCCGACAATCGAAATCATTTCACCCTTGTTCAGCGTTAGATTGACGCCGTGTAATACGGGTACTTCCAGCTTGCCCTGAAAGTAGCTTTTATAGAGATTCTGACATGAGATGACCGTATTATTCATACCGTAACGCCTCCACCGGATTAACTTTTGCTGCCCGGTAACTTGGGTAAAGCGTGGCCAGCAGTGTCAAGATGAAGGATACCGCTGCCACCGTCACGATGTCATCAAGCTGGGGATCAGAAGGTATTTCACTGATGTAATAAACTTCCTGTGAGAGAAACTGCACGTTAAATAGCTGCTCGATGAATGCGACCACTTCACCGACATTATAAGCCAGCAGTATCCCGCCAATGAGGCCCAGCACTGTGCCAAGAACGCCGATTAACGTTCCCTGGACGATAAATATTTTCATAATGCTGCCAGGACTGGCACCCAGGGTACGGAGAATGGCGATATCCGATTGTTTATCAGTCACGGCCATGACCAGCGTGGAGACGATGTTGAAGGCGGCGACGGCGATGATTAATGCGAGAATCAGTGACAGCATGCGCTTCTCGATTTGGATGGCTCTGAAGTAATTGGCGTGCTGGTGCGTCCAGTCACTGATGTAATTATCAGCTGAAATCACCAATGACAAGTCTCGTGCAACTTGTGGCGCCTGAAACATATCCTGCAGTTTCAGTCGGACCCCAGAAACCTGGTTGGGTTCCATGCGATAGAGTTTCTGGGCATCTGCCATGTGAATCAATGCTAAACCCGAATCATATTCATAATGACCCGCTTCAAAAACACCCGTGATGGTGAATTGTTTTAGACGAGGTAATATCCCGGCGGGCGTCACCTGGCCTTGCGGTGAAATCAGAACAATCTTGTCACCCGGGAAGGCACCCAGGCTGCGCGCCAGTTCGATACCGATGACGATACCGAATTCCCCTGCGGCCAACTGAGTAAGTTCGCCCATCACCATCATTTGTGCGAAATCGGCGACGTGATTTTCAGTATCGGGTAAAATCCCGCGCACCATGACACCCCGTACGACCTGATTATGCGAGAGCATACCTTGTGCGTTGACATAGGGGGCTGCCGCGACTACCTGGGGGTGCTTGCTTGCCGTGTCAGCAACTTGCTGCCAGTTAGTTAAAATGCCATTGATGCTGCTGATCTGAACGTGTGAAGCCACGCCGAGTATCCGTGACCGAATTTCCTTGTGAAAGCCATTCATTACGGACATGACCGTGATAAGCACGGTCATGCCCAGCGTGATGCCCAGTAAAGAAATCAGGGAAATAAAGGAGATAAAGTGATTGCGCTTTTTTGCGCGTGTGTAGCGTAAGCCGATTAACAGTTCATAGGGTGACACGAATTTTTTCCTGGAGAAATGAGTTTTAGCGTGTGTCATATTCTAATGAACCTACATGAGTAAGTGACAGGAAATTTTCAGATGAAATCTGGATTACTGCCAAATTACAGAAAGCGCTTCAAGTCTCCAGTATAATTGATTTCTAGAAAAACAGGATTTGGCATAGGGTGTGCTGACTTATGTTGCGTGAGGGAAAAGTTCGGATTATTGGCGGCAAGTGGCGCAGTCGGGTGATTACTTTTCCCGATGACCCGTATTTAAGGCCCACGCCTGACCGGGTACGTGAAACGGTATTTAACTGGCTGGGACAGGAGTTAACCGGCAAGCGCTGCCTGGATTTGTTTGCGGGAAGCGGGGCGATGGGTTTTGAGGCCGCATCACGTGGAGCGGAGCATGTCGTGATGGTGGAATTGAATAAAAGCATCTTGCGGTGGCTACATGGTGCCCAGGAAAAACTGGGTGCAGCGCAAGTGGAATTAGTGCAGATGAATGCGATGGCGTTTATTGCCTCTGATGCCAGGCAATATGATGTCATTTTTTTAGACCCTCCTTACCAGTTTGATCTGTTGCCCGAATTGATCACTTACCTTCCTTCGCGTCTTACAAAAGACGGTCTGGTTTATGTCGAAAGTGATCATGGCGCCGAGCTTGATAAACAATGGCTCGTCTGGCGAAGCGGACGAGCAGGCAAGGTTTACTATCAATTACTGAAATTGAACAAAAATGGATAAAGCCGTTTATCCCGGTACTTTCGACCCCATGACGCGCGGTCATGAAGATCTGGTGCGCCGTGCGGCAAAATTATTTGATAGGGTTGTCGTAGCCGTTGCTGCCGATAGTGGTAAAGCGCCCTTTTTTTCGTTGAACGATCGTATCAAAATGGCACAGGAAGTGCTGAAGGATTGTCCAAATATTGAGGTGATGGGGTTTTCTGGTCTGTTAACCGAGTTCTTACAGCAGCAAAATACCCGGATCATCCTGCGCGGCTTGCGGGCAGTATCTGACTTTGAATATGAGTTTCAACTGGCAGGAATGAATCGTAGCTTGTATCCTGATGTTGAAACTGTTTTCTTGACCCCTTCCGA
This sequence comes from Nitrosomonas sp. Nm58, assembly GCF_900107335.1. Taxonomy (NCBI): domain Bacteria; kingdom Pseudomonadati; phylum Pseudomonadota; class Betaproteobacteria; order Nitrosomonadales; family Nitrosomonadaceae; genus Nitrosomonas; species Nitrosomonas sp. Nm58. The sequence goes on from NZ_FNPQ01000002.1 coordinate 163,579, forward strand.
GCAATACATGTTTATTTCCGCAACAATTGTCCGAGAGATTGCCAGATTAGGGGGGGATGCGGCTAAATTTGTGCATCCCATTGTTGCGGAGCAGTTACGTAAAAAAATGAAGAACTGATTTGTTGAGGTTGATATGGCGTTAATAATTACCGATGAATGTATCAATTGTGATGTGTGTGAGCCGGAATGTCCTAATGGGGCCATTTCGCAAGGCGAGGAAATTTATGTCATCAATCCCAATTTATGCACGGAGTGCGTGGGGCATTATGACACGCCCCAATGCGTTGAGGTTTGCCCGGTCAATTGTATTATCACCAATCCGGATGTGATCGAGAGCCGCGAGCAGCTGCTCGCTAAATACCATGCGCTGATTACTGACGCGGGGCAAGCTCCTCAGGAATAGCGTAGCGTCTTGGCCCGAAAATTGCGGTGCCTACGCGTACAATCGTTGCGCCTTCTGCAATCGCAATATCCATATCTTCAGACATTCCCATTGATAACGTGTCGATATCGAATCCATCCTTTTTGAGCTGATCAAATATTTTCCGCATCATTTGGAATTGCTCCCGCTGGAGGGCCGTCGCAGAAGTAAGCTCGGGAACCGCCATCAAGCCACGTAATTTTAGATGAGGTAGCTGATTGACAAAGGCAGCGAGCTCCGCTGCTTGCTCAGGAGCTATGCCACTTTTGGTGACTTCTCCACTGACATTGACTTGTACGCAGACTTGCAGTGGAGGGAGTGATTCCGGCCTGGCATTAGACAGGCGGACAGCAATTTTCTCACGGTCGACGCTGTGTACCCAGGAAAAGTTTTCTGCAATGGATTTTGTTTTGTTGCTTTGGATCGGACCAATAAAATGCCACTCAATAGGCAAATCGGCAAGGGCACGAATTTTTATCAATCCTTCCTGTAGATAGTTTTCTCCAAACACAGTTTGCCCTGCCTCCCAGGCTTCTCTTAATTTTTCGGGCGGATTGGTCTTGCTGGCAGCCAATAACAGAATGTCTTCGGGTTTTCGTCCGGCATTCCTGGCAGCTTCTGCAATACAGGATTTGACTGTTTGCAGGCGTGTGGCAATGGTAGTCATGATTTACTAATGGCTATGAAAAAAACAATGAAATGGCACTCGTTGGGAAAAAATGCGCTCGCCAAGATAGGCAGTCGACAACTCAATATCTTCTTAATTTTTATTAATCCCTACCGTTGATAAACAAACAGGTTTTTACTTTGAGCTGGAAAACCAAGAACAATTTGTGTTGACCAGTATGACCTACTCAGAATCTAGGGAACAAAGATGAACATAGTAGAACTACTTGCCTTCGTGGTCAAGAATAACGCTTCTGACTTGCATTTATCTGCCGGGATGCCGCCAATGATACGCGCGCATGGCGATATCAGGCGCATCAATTTACCCGCAATGGAGCATAAAGATGTTCATGATATGGTTTATGACATCATGAATGACAGTCAGCGTAAATTCTATGAAGAGCATCTGGAATGCGACTTTTCTTTTGCTGTTCCTAATCTTGCGCGTTTCCGGGTAAATGCATTCAATACCCATCGTGGTGCAGCCACTGTCATGCGAACGATTCCATCAAAAGTGCTGACGCTGGAACAGATCAAAGCGCCCAAGATTTTTGCTGAAATTGCTCAGCAACCACGTGGCGTGGTGCTAGTGACGGGTCCGACTGGCTCTGGTAAGTCAACTACATTGGCTGCGATGATCAATGATATCAATGAGAATCAGTATGGTCATATCCTAACGCTGGAGGATCCGATCGAATTCGTTCATGAAAGTAAGAAATGTCTTATCAATCAACGTGAGGTCGGCAGAGATACGCATAGTTTCGCTAATGCGTTGCGCGCAGCTTTGCGAGAAGATCCGGATATTATTCTGGTCGGTGAGATGCGAGACCTGGAGACGATTCGTCTGGCGATGACCGCTGCAGAAACAGGCCATCTGGTATTTGGCACGCTGCACACCAGCTCGGCTGCCAAAACGATCGATCGTATCATCGATGTTTCCCTGCCGAAGAAAAGGAAATGGTGCGCGCCATGTTGTCTGAATCCCTCCGGGCGGTCATTTCTCAGACATTGCTGAAGACAAAGGATGGGACGGGCCGAGTGGCGGCACATGAAATCATGATTGGCACACCGGCCATCCGTAATCTGATTCGGGAAGGTAAGGTGGCGCAGATGTATTCAACCATACAGACCAGTGGGAATGTAGGGATGCAGACGCTCGATCAGAACCTGGCTGATCTGGTGAAGCGCAATATCATTTCTATACCAGAGGCAAGGGCCAAAGCAATGAACAAGGATAATTTTCGGGGTTGATATCCCTGATTCAGAAGGATTGGGAAATCTATCATGGAACAAGAGCAAGCAATAAAATTTATGCACGATTTGCTGCGTTTGATGCTCAGCAAAAAGGCTTCCGATTTGTTTATCACGGCAGGCTACCCCCCCGCGTTTAAAATTGACGGGAAGATGACGCCAGTATCACAGCAGCAGCTTTCACCCCAGCATACGGCTGAGCTTGCGCGCGCTATCATGAATGCCAAACAGGCAGCAGAGTTTGAGGCGAGCAAGGAGTGCAATTTCGCCATTCATCCGCATGGGATTGGGCGATTCCGTGTCAATGCGTTTGTTCAACAGCAGCGAGCCGGACTGGTGATCCGAACGATTACCACACAAATTCCAAAATTCGATGATTTGGGGCTACCAACAGTACTGAAAGATGTGGTGATGAGCAAGCGTGGTTTGGTCATTTTCGTAGGCGGCACGGGGTCAGGCAAATCAACATCACTTGCCGCCTTGATCGGTCATCGTAACCAGAATAGCTATGGCCATATCATCACCATTGAAGACCCGGTGGAATACGTGCATGAGCACATCAATTGCGTTATCACGCAACGGGAAGTCGGCGTGGATACCGATTCCTGGGAGGCGGCGCTCAAGAATACTCTGCGCCAGGCGCCCGATCTCATTCTGATTGGTGAAATTCGTGATCGTGAAACGATGGAGCATGCGATCGCGTTTGCTGAGACAGGCCACTTATGCATGGGGACACTGCATGCCAATAGCGCCAATCAGGCGCTTGACCGTATTATCAATTTCTTCCCCGAAGAACGGCGGGCGCAGCTTCTGATGGATTTATCATTAAATTTGCGAGCATTGATCGCGCAGCGATTGATTCCTAAGAAAGAAGGAAAGGGGCGGGTGGCAGCGATTGAAGTGATGCTGAATTCCCCGTTGATCTCAGATCTGATTTTTAAGGGTGAGGTACATGAAATCAAAGAAATCATGAAAAAATCGCGAGAGCTTGGCATGCAGACTTTTGATATGGCGCTATTTGAGCTTTACGAGGCCGGCCAGATCGGTTATGAAGATGCGCTGAGAAATGCGGATTCCATGAATGAACTGCGCTTGCAAATCAAGCTTCATGGTTCAGAAGCGAAGCACACAGACATCAATGCAGGGATTGAGCACTTGACGATTACCTGATTTAGGTAAAATGAGGTCACGTTCCATTGGCTTATTCTGGTTTTTCCGGCAAATCGAACATTGCTCAATTTGCCGGTTCAGGATTATTGTATCGTCAATAAGGATCGTTCATTTAAATTTTGAGGTAAACGCGCATTGTGAGTGTAGATACTTTTAAGTTGATCAAGTTGCGCTCCTGAAATGGTGATCGCTTTTGGCAGAATATACCATTGAACGCCTTCGCTGCAGGGCGGCGTTGTTAAAGATCCGGCTAGGGTATAATATTTGATCGGATGATCAAGTGGCGGAAGTAATGCTGCGGGATTGATTTGCAAGCCAGAATTTTCGTTTTTTTCTCCTGCAGTATGGGGTGTATTATCTAGAATGGCTTGGAATGTTGGGTTTTCATCTCCTACATTGACTGCAACCGCCAAAACGACAATTCTGCCATCATCTTGAACATGAACATAGTGCAATTCAGCTGGAAATCTTGTATTACCCAAGACATGTTCGCTAGGTTCATGAAAATGAAATTGGATTAACGGGAAAGATTCATCTCCAATCTTCAGCGCACCAGTGTAATCGAGCGATGTATTGACTTGTACCCCATGACCGCTATTGTAAAAAGCGGGTGCATCAACATCATACAAAATCTCCATCGGATTAAGTGGGATTTTATTAATTTCCGCAGAATCCAAATCGACAGGAGATTGATGCTTCCCTACACCGCATTCTGCAAAGGGATATCTTAGTGGTGGAAATGGCTGAGATGTGTCTTCAATGGCCCACCATGTTGATTGCTCTTCATGTCCCCAGTGCGGTGAGCCTGAAAAAGCAATTGTTGCGTAGGATGCAATAACAACTGATAGTAAATTATCTAATATTCTTCTTTTCATTTATTACTCCAGATTGGAAATTATTATTAGACTAACAAGTATGTTTTCTGCAGTATTCAATCATTGGCGATTGCTTTTTAGGGCTGGATTCTTGTCTTGAGTTAATATCTTGTGTCGATTGTGAGGTTTGTTTTTTAGTTGACGAATCAGACTGTACTGGCAGTATCAGTTTATTTGCGTCTGTTGATGAATTTGATTTATTTTTTGTCGAGTCGGCGAAACACGAAATACTGAAACTTAATATAGTAATTAACAAAACTTTAGTAAGCATAATAAGGTCCTTGTGTATCAGAAGAATTTATAAAAATAAATGCTTATTCAAATACTAAAATTCATTTGCATTTAACCAATGTTTTGCATCGTGAATAACTTTTATTGAGGTAAATACAATAAAAGCTTATTTGATTAAAGTTTAGTGATCTAAGTCCTCCAGTTATCTTTTTATTAATCTGGGTAATTAATTTTCCGTTCAACTAACACGAGGAGTTACGAATACATAACCTTTAGTCCTAACGGATCAGCAATGCTTTTACTAGCAGAACAATTTTCTAATAAACATAGAACTTCCCTGTTGTGAAAAAAACGTGACAAATAAAAAATGAGAAAGTAGGAGAAGTACTGTTAATTTGCATTTGTTTTTCTCCAAGGACATAGGCTAAGTGTCATTCGAATTCTTGTGTACCATCTGAATCTAAAAACATGGAAAGCGTATCTTTGGATAAGAGCCGTACTGTTGCATCGATAGCGTATTCCTTGACTTCGATGTGTCCATTATCTACGAGGGGATCAGCTTAATAATGACTTGTTCTATAGCGTAATCTTCATTGCCGTCAGTGATTAACGACAGTCAAGTCAGGCCGGATAGTAATAAATATCAACATGAATCCAGTAAGTAAAAGTCGTAGTATCAACAAGCTTCCCCTCTGTCTCTGTTATTGCTTATTTAGTATCTTATGTATATAAAGTACATTACATAAGCTAAAAAAAATGTGAAGATAAATTTTATTGATCAGACTATATGAAGTGAAGCTTGAAGTTACCATCGACGGTAACAACATGGATATGCCAAACTTATTGAACGTGAGTTCGACATTAAAATCATCACACCACGGCTGGAAGAACCTGAGAAAATCTAATATTAAGGGAAGGCTTCTTCTCGCGGAAAGTGTAAG
>NZ_FNPQ01000028.1:0-39448 GCF_900107335.1 Nitrosomonas sp. Nm58
GGCGGCCATACGTGAAATCACTTGTGCGGTGTATGACAATGATCTGCTCAATTAATTGGCAGTTAGCTATGGCCCGCAGGCTGGGCGTGCGTTTAACCCAGTCATAGTAACCGCTGTGTGAAACACCAAGAACCTCACATAGTATACGGGTCGGAAATTGCGCCTGGTTTGCCTTGATCAATTGGTATACCTTCCCAATCAGTCTTTGTTGTTTGCAAACCAGGCCGTAGCCTTTGCCAATATGTCACGCTCCATCTCCACACGCTTGAGCTTTTTGCGCAATTCTATTAGCTCCTGCCGTTCGTTAGAATTCAAGGGAGCACTACTAGATACCGAGACCGTGGCAGTTACCTGGTTAGACCGGTATTGAACACCCGTTGCACGACACCATGCTTGGATCGAAGTGTAGTGGCAGCCAAATTCCTTGGATAGCTGCTTAGGACATCTGCCTAATGCAACCAATTCCACCATCTGTTGGCGAAACTCCACCGGGTAGGCAGGTTTATAGTTTTGAGTCATCTTTCATCTTCTTTAACGAGAACATAATGTGTCCGTTCAAAGGGGACAACTCCAACTCCACTTTGATGTTTCCCCCGCGCACGTGTAGCCCAAGCCAGGTGAATCGCCCCGGGTTTACAAGAGGAGGTTTCAAACTGACCTGGTCGGTGTGATGGACAAGCATAGAGAGATCAAAGGTATTTATGAGTATGCGGATCGCCATTTACGCGATTGGTTTCCACGACTTCCGAGTTATGTAGCTTATGTTCAGCGCCTGAATCGGGTAGCCGATGTGTTTGCGCCCTTATTAGCACTGATTCAGCAAGAACAAGAAACCAGGAATCCTGGGCAAGTTTGGCTGATCGATTCATTTCCAGTGGCCTTGGCCCAGCAAGGCCATCGATTTAAGGCGTGTGTAGCGAAACAGTTGGCGGATTCAGGCTACGCTCAACCAAGAGGTTGTATTATCATGGTGTTCGGGTTCATATCATAGGGCGCCGCCAACCAGGCTCATTGCCGATCCCTGAGTATATCGGTGTGACCGGCGCCAGTGACCATGATGGCAAGATATTTGATCAGATTTGGCCACAATTGCACAACAATGAGCTGTATGGTGATAAAGCTTATCAACGGCCCGACGCCGAAGACGTCAGACAAGCTCAGAATCTGACCGTCTTGACACCGGCTAAAAAACAAAAATGGCAACCCTATTCTCAAACCATAGGATCAATGGTTGTCTACAGCGGTTTCTCGCGTTCGGCACCCGATTGAAGCCTTATTTGCCTGGATTGAAGAAAAGACAGGTATTGAATGTGCCAGTCAAGTTCGTTCTTATAAGGGGCTTATGGCGCATGTATTTAGAAAGCTGGCTGCGGCTCTGTTTTTCTGGAATTTTTTACGAGTTAGCTCTTAATTTAGATGTAAGCACAACGATATGAAATGGAAAGCAAATTTAGTGCTAATCTTCTACAACCTCAGAAAAAATCTCGGGAAATGATATGAGTCATCACGAAATACATAGATCACATCGTATAGGATGGTTACGCGCTGCCGTTCTCGGTGCAAATGATGGTATCGTTTCAACTGCAAGTCTTGTCATAGGTGTTGCAGCTGCTCATGCCGCGCATACGGACATTCTTCTGACTGGAGTTGCTGGCTTAGTCGCCGGCGCAATGTCTATGGCCGCAGGCGAATATGTATCGGTAAGCTCTCAATCAGACACAGAAAAGGCAGATCTTGAACTTGAGAGAAAGTCATTAAGCGATGATTACGGATTTGAGCTGCAGGAACTTGCAAATATATATGAAAAAAGAGGGCTTGATTCAAATTTGGCAAAACAAGTGGCAGAACAACTAATGACACATGATGCATTAGGAGCGCACGCAAAAGATGAGCTAGGTTTAGCAGAAACTGTTAGAGCCCGTCCCATGCAAGCAGCATTTTTCTCTGCGGGTACATTTACTATTGGCGCTACGTTACCATTATTGATCGCATGGAATGTGTCAAGCACTCAGCTCATACCCGTAGTTGCGGTATCGTCACTCATATTTTTGGCAGCTCTGGGAGGTCTTGCCGCACGTGCAGGGGGCGCGGCGATGTCTATCGGTGTTATCAGAGTTACATTCTGGGGAGCCCTTGCAATGAGTTTAACTGCGGCAGTAGGAAGATTATTTGGTGTAGCTGTATAACAAGAAATTGGGTTTTATGAAACAATTTCTAGTGATGTTGAGTTCACTATTTTTTATTCTTGACCCATATGATAATCAGCCGACCTCACAACTCTTTTAATGCGACTGAACCCTAAACCGTCCAAAAACGACAATCATGGCAATGCCAAGCGCACATACCGCGCTGAGCATCAAATCATCTAAATGCAGGGGAGCCAGATGTAATAACGAAGCCAAGGTTGGAAATTGCACCAATAGCAAAGCCAGTGCAATTGTTGCTCCTACCATGATACGTGACATAAAGTTAGACAGGCCACTCAGAACAAGAGTCAACATGGCGCTTACAAACGAGAGAGTGACTAGGGCCATGGCCCGTGCGTGCTCAACCTCGTGGCCTACACCAAGGCTGCGTACATAGCCATAGATGATCGTTAATGTCATCAGGGCACCGACAATGGCGATCACCCACCACTCCCGCTGATTAAAAAATCGAGGGTGCTGTACTTTTTGAATCGGATCCAAGCGTTCATTTGTTGGCAGCTCCTGGAAAACCAGTAATGCCGTAGGATGAATGATCAGCTCGAGCCAGACAATATGAACAGGTAGATAAAGCAAGGGGTAGCCTGCTAAAGGTATTAGCGCCGCGGTGATAACTAATGGAATGTGGATCATCAATAGGTAGGCAAAGCTCAGTTTCAAGTTGCGAAACAACTGCCTGCCTTCGGCAATCGCGCGAATGATGGTGCGAAAGTTGTCGTCCAGTAGCACAATGGTAGCAACTTCACGTGCGCTGCGGGTGCCGCGCTGACCCATAGCAATGCCAATATCGGCAGCCTGTAAAGCCGGCACATCATTTACGCCGTCTCCGGTGACCGCCACAACTTCACCAGCGGACTGCAGACCCCGCACTAAGCTGAGCTTCTGTGATGGGACGGCACGTGCGATCACATCCACCCTCATCATAGCCGCACCCCCCTGTTGTATCAAGGCGTCCAGTTGATTTGCTTCGATCACTTTAGGGTTGCCTTGACCCAGGCCTATCTCGCGCGCTACCGCCTCTGCGGTGGCAGGATGATCACCAGTGACCATCACAACATGGATATCCCCTTCATAACAGTTTCGGATTGCTTCGGTAACTCCCTCGCGCACTGGATCTTCAAAGGCGAGCAATCCGACAAAACCGAATTCGCGACTCGGCTCTCCACCAACCCAGGCAGAATCGGTGATGCTGCGCTCCGCACAAGCGATCACCTTATGTCCAGCTTTCGCGAGTTCAGCAACCCGGGTTTCCCATTTTATGCGCTCGTTCTCTGCGAAAGAGCACATGGCGAATATGATCTCCGGTGCCCCTTTAGTCGCTGCTGTCAATGTACCATCGGGTTTGCGCCAAATGGCGGTTTCATACTTACGATTCTCTGTAAAGGGAAATGTCATCACCAGAGAGTGATGTGAAAGTACAGTGGGCGCCACGTGAAGAATTGCCAAATCTAAAGGATCATCGGTTTCACTGCGGGAAGCAAAGGCTGCGACCGAAAGCAACTGCTCATCGCTAACATCATTGTTCGGGTAACGGTGGGTCAAGCTCAACTGACCTTCGGTGATGGTGCCGGTCTTGTCCGAACAAATGCAGGATACCCGCCCAATATTTTCTACCACTACCGCGCGTCGCACCAGCGCCCGCCGTTGTGCCAGACGGTATACCCCAACGCCAAGAAAGAAGGTAAAAACAACTGGAAATTCTTCAGGTAGCGCAGCAACTGCCAGCGTAACCGCACTCAGCACCGCATCGACAATGCCGAATCCCTGACGTAGACGCACCCAGGCAAGCGCGAGGCACAGGATTGTGGCCGCAATAAGAAGCATCACAACCAAATTGGCAATGGCAGCTTGTAGCGGAGTGCGCTCGCGACTACCGAGCAATGCGGAGTGTACGATATCACCGTAAATTGTTTCAGCGCCGGTGTACACAATGCGAACGGTGGCAGTCCCGGTGAGTAGCCGGGTTCCAGCATGGATCCAGTGAGCCGTATCGACTGGTACAGGCACAATTGACTGATCCAACTTACCCAACGGCCGCTTACGTACCGGATAGGCTTCGCCAGTTAGTGCGGACTCATCTACCTGGATTAATTCACCACGGATGAGAATGCCATCGGCGGGCACGTTTTGTCCCGCAGATAGCAGCACGAGATCCCCCGGCACCAGTTCCGTCGCGGCAATTTCTGCTGCCTCGCCATCGCGTACCACATTGGCTTGTACGGCAAGTCGGCTCGACAATCCTTCAGTGGAAGCTCGGGTGCGACGGTGCAGGTACAAATCCATCCCAATCAGCGGAACTGCCGCCACAAAAAGTATCGCCGCTTCTACCCTGTCGCCAAGGAAAATAAACAATGTTGCTATGCCAAGCAAAAACCACAGCATAGGATCCTTAGCTGTATCCAACAGCAATGCCCATCGACTCGAGGTGGGGACTTCCACGATATCATTACGCCCGTATTGGTTTAGGCGTGCATCGACTTCCTCCTGAGTTAAACTACGCTCACTATTCAGGATGTCGTCAAGACGTGCGATAGGCACAGCTCGATGCATTGGATAATCTCCATTAATTGACTATGAGGCTGTGAATAAATCTACTATGCGCACCAATCGATGTGTTGGGCGGCACTCGCTTCTCGCCTATCTATTTGATATGTATAGAATCTGCGTTCCGTCTGCCTTGCGCTTGGGGCGCTTGCGACGATTTCTTCACAACCTCTATGTTGATCGCGCTCGCCTCACTGTTCACTACTCGGTCGGTGCATCATGAAACATTTCGAGGAATAAATTTGCACATAAAATTACAATGCCTAGTAGCAAGCAACCTACGCCAATATAAGTAAACATTTCCGTTAAAATATGATTATGCGCAGCACTTCTTCCTATTGACGGAGCAAGAACAAACATTGTGAACCATGACAATGGATATAACTCGCCAAGACCAACTAAAATGGATGAGACTGGTTTCAACTCCCGTTTAAGGGAAGAGAACATTATGAGAAGAACTCATCCAATAGAGAATGCAGAAACTCCTGTTACATGAAAATGAGCTCTTTGGGCATATCTCCATATTTTGTCGTTGCTTTTATCATCATGTACATCTGCATGAGATGCTACTCCATCTGATATATAGGATTTTATGGAATCTTCAGCAACTCCAAAATCAATACCCAAACAAATTCCGAAAATTAAGGTCAACATAACCAAAAACAACCCGATTTTTACTGCTTTCATTTCTTGGTACATATATTTTCCCCATTATGGTTGTACATTTCCAATACCTAACGGCCTCTAGACAGACTAGAAAATCATTGTATTAGTCCGAATATTTTATATTAGGAGTTGTACGCCTAAGCCCTCGGAATTTTTCTGATGTCGGTGGGCGTGAATTTAGGACGAAAAATGACCAAGCCGCCTTTTGCCGGCTTAGTCGCCCCATCAAACCATCGGAAGGCAGATTCCAATATGGGAGAGAGTTTTTAACCGTTGACGTTATAAGCTGAAAACCACCACAAGTACTGATCTGCAGTGATTTCTCACATAAACCTCAACTGTAGCTTCTAGAATTAATCGTTCTCAACCTTGATGAGCTTTCCGTCTTCACCGACCTTAATTTCGATCTTTTTACCGTCTGATTTTTTTACCTTAGCTTCATAGACCGTAATCGATTTACCATGCTTTGTCTCTGTTTCCTTCTCGATTTCCTCTATTTTCCCGTCCCCTGCGTTTTCTGTAATGGTTTTCTGAACTACGGCTGGAACGTTAGCCCATTGTATTTTCTCTTCATTTTTACCTGCAAAACCTGATGTCGCGAATAACATTGTTATCGGTAAAGCAACTATTAGAAGAAGTGTTCTAGTTTTCATCGTTGATCCTTATCTTATTGAGTTTTAAAAATGGAAAATTCCACAAATAAAAGGTTAGCTGTCAAATAAAAAATAGTCGGTGCGGTAGAGCACATAACGAATGATGTCTAGATTAAAGAATTTGCAAGTGGCAGGTAGGATGCTGTGTTGTTGCTAATACTGATAAATAATGCCCATCGTTGCTCAAGAATATCATTTGCCGTAATGATATGGACGTCCACTACCCCTAAACGACAACAAGGCGCCAAAGTAGTGGCGGAGTAAAACCCGCTAAATAGAGAGGAGCGTCCTACATGAAGACTACAACTATAGGTATCCCTGGCGATTATGGGCCTATTCACTGCCACTTGACGAAGTTCCTTGCCCCGGCATAACCGAGATATCCAGTACCAAGGACCCACCACACAATGCCACGATTTCCTTCCCCTACCAATGCTGAAAATCAACCACTTGATTGGTCCGCGCGTAATTCATTGATATTTATCGTTAAAATAATACAAACTTGAGAGCTTCGTGTTTACATGACGGGCAGGGGTGGAGAGAATAATGGCGTGAAGAGAGAAAAAATGAGCGAATTTGTGGAATTTCTTGAAACCTCGAAGTCCGCAAGAACCCGCGTAAACACGCGACAATAGGCGAAAAAAAACCAACCGGATGAAGGGTTGGTTTTTTGTGTTGGTGGTGGGGTGGAAGCCCGCACCAAACCAGTTTATATCAACGCGTTCGGGGCAGTGCGAACTATTGCGGAAAACTACATAAAGCCCTTATTTGACCATTATCTTATCAGAAATTTGCTCGTTTTATTTGGCGAGTTTTGAGTAACTGCGAACTCCGGCTCAATTGCGATTTTCAGAATTGAACTGATCCTGCAGCTTACTCATCACTTCGATCATCTATATAAGTCTACGATCTAATCGAATCATCTCATTCTGAACCCGTCTTTTTCAGCTCTCTTTATGATTGAGCTGACCTTTCCCTCTGGGCGTCTTTCGCCTGAAAGGCAAAAAGTACCCAAATCCAGCATTCTTTGCTGCCGATCAGCACAACTTTATTGAATCTCTGATTACTTTCCGGGATGGTTGACACCCTATCGGATTTTCTGTACTTTTATTCTCTATGAAAAAGCACGTTTATTTTTCCTGTACTCGCAAAGCCCCGTCAACCTCATCGGGAAGTCGGTAAGAGCAGCGCTTCTCAACGTCTACCACGAATACATGGGCGTCGAGCTATTCGAGTTCGACTGGAAAGGCCAACCGAGGAACCAGTGCTACGCGAAACATACAAGGAGTATAACGCCATGAGCAACATAGATACCGCACTGAGAATCGTCGATAAGTTCCAAGCAACTACGCCTCAAGAAGGAGTGGCATGGATCTTGGACCGCGATCAGACACTCAACCGGCTCCGAGCTATCTTGAGACAACCAGAGCTCATCCATCAGCGCGCGTTGAATGCATGTGGACCTGCCGTCTTCTTTCGAACGTGGTTTTCGCGCGATCCAGTAGCTGCGGCAAACTTCTCGTGCACGCTCCTCCGTGACGGTTCCGCTCAAATAGGCTCCCTTACTGTTAACGCTGGATGGAAACTCCTGGGTCAGAACTACTCGAAGCTACGCTCGTACACCGACGGCCTCAAGCCAGGCTCAACACCAGAGACTGCTGACTGGATGTTACTCTCTGCCCTCCGTCAATCGGAGAATTTATGGTGGGACTACGCTGGAGAGCCGAACACAGCCGCTGATTATGCAGCTGGAATCACACTTCCTGGAACAGTCACAGGATGGCTTAACGCGACTAATGTTTATTCAAACGTGAATGACGGCACCTCCCTAGTTCTTCCAAGTGACAAGAGCGTACTCCTGAACCTCCAGACGCCACCTCATTTAGACGTTATCCTGCTCGTAGATTCGAGCGTAACCTCGCTCTATTTGACACCGATTGCCGACATACCTGATCGCGGGTGGGTACCCATCCCGAACCATTACATCGCAATGCTCTCACCAATTACCTTGCAACCCGAGGACTCGAGGTGGCTCCACATTGACATCTGGACCTGGGGATCTAACCGATCCGGATGGCAGGGGTCTGAAAAGCTATTAAACAACTATTTTGGTGCCATTGTGGCGACCGTTAAAGGTTGAACACTATCGATACCGGCCTGAAGCTGAAATTCCTGCTCCTCTCAGCTTTCTCAAGAGGGATCCCATGACTCAATGACACCCTCACGAAACTTCACACTTGACGGAGCGGGCTAAGAAATGCAATATTTTATGAATTATAAATTTTAAACGATTATGAGAAATATTTTTTGAGTAGACTCTACCTATCGTTGATCGGCTCATCCATCATTCTCATATCTTCATGCCCGGAGGTGAAAGCTATCATCTGAAAACTAAATTGAATAAGTATAGTTAAGCGCAGGAAAGTGGCTCAATTTTTATTGCATCACAAAATCAGACTGCCGGGAGGTGTTAAATGTCTGATTCAATCAAGACAGTACTCGTTAGTTCTGGTGTATTACAGCATACTATCCTATCGACAGAGATTGACCTTATGCTCTCTGCTCTTGAGATTGATGATGGTCCAATTAACCAAGGCGATGGTATTTCAATCGGTAAGGTTAAGCTCAAGCCGGACTGGGGCAATAGCCCGATTCCAGGCTTCGATTTTTCCCTTCAGGCGCCAACTGGCATTGTAAAAGCAGCGCCATTCAAACTTAAGCTCGATCCATCTATTACCCCAACATCCTTTCAATTCTGGCTGCAATTGGCCGATCAGGAACAGGCGCTGTTCATCTTCAAGTTTGTCAAGAGTGTGCCCGGAATGACACTGACCGGTGCTGCACGCATAGTCGCAGCAGATGGCACGATTACGCTCGACACCCTGCCGCTAGACGATCCGAAACATTCACCATACCTTGTCAGTCGAGCTTCGGAACCGGGGGCGGCTCTCGGGCCTGCTTTGCTAATTTCGGGATCTGCGGTGGAGCCGGCGAACATGCGGTTTACAGCTGATACGGACTCTACTAAGGGAGTGATAGTACTTGGACTCGAACCACGGACAGTGGTATTCGGTAACTCCAAAATTGGTTTTGACTGTCCGGCTGTTATTATTGATGATAGTGAGGATGCCAAAGGCCCAGGCAATGGCGCTCCAGCGCTAGATCCGCCCTTGCCGTCGATTAGTGCCGATACACCAAGTTGGTGCGGCATTCTGGCACGCGAGCTTGATTTCTATTTACCAGCAGATGTGCCGCTTTTCGGAGGACAGCCAATCAAAGGCTATTTTGCCATTCCACGAGGCGAAGGCAGCGCTCAACTAGTGATCGAAACTAAGGTACCGACACGGCCCGCAATCCAAGGGCGACCCGAAAGACCGGGTTATTCTATCCGTATAGAATGCCTTGATTCTGCGGCGAATGGTCTGTCAGGTCTGGTGCCAACATTGATTTCGGTCAGCATGGAACTGCCTCTTGATGGAGCCAAGGCGGGCTTTATTGATACTGACAGGGCTGATCACGAAGTTACCTTTGCAGCCGGCAAACCCGTGCGAGTGACAGCAACCTTAGCCCGTGATCCGATCAATGACGCTAACAAGTTCAAGATCACTATCGGAGTCTCATCTCAAGGCCAGAATGGCATTGTCTCGGTTACCTCGAACACCATGGGCGGGGCCAAGATCTTCAATACTGCCGCTGCGCTCGCAACGGCGCTGATTGCAGATAAGGGTGTTGAGCGCAAGGCTAATGTAGGTGATACCAAGGGTGTGGTCCTCTATGCTCTTCTGGCTGCCGGCACAGCATTGTCATCACTGTTCACTAATGACAGCCGCTTTGTACTGCATGGCGTCGAGATCGAGTCAACTGGACATGGTTCTCCCGTTGGTGGCGCGATCGCACTGACGCTGGACTATTCCGTCGCAGTGCGAGTAAAGCAGATCAGCGTCGGCGTTCTTTCGGTCTCAATGAATCCTAATCAACCCATGCGCATTCGGGTGCGTAGGGTGCGCATGAGCGTTAATCTGGACAAGAGCGGCCTCAATATGATTGGGCTCGATTTTGATCACGCCGACATGGAAATCGAGAATCCAGGCGCCTGGAACGTCGAGGGCCTAGAGTCGTTGTTTGATGTCCTGGGCAGCCGGTCAGGTCGCGGCTCGTCATGGCTTGAGGTCGATCTACGGTTCAAGCTCAATCTGGGACCAATCAAAGTGGCCGGCGCAACGATTCGTGCCACGCTCAACGACGATGGATCTATTGATGCATCCATCCGGGGTCTGGAAGCAGATCTGACTATTCCGGCAGCGATCGAAGGTTCTGGGTCTCTGCAACTGCTCAAAAACGGCTTTGCCGCCAACCTGCGAGCTGATCTATTACCGCTCAATGTGGCAGCCGATGCAGGGGTAATTTATGAACCACCAATGATCGTGTTGCGGCTCGGGGTTGATCTGCCGGCGGCGATACCGCTAGCAAATTCAGGTTTCGGACTTTTCGGCATCGGCGGCTTGCTAGGGTTCTCGGCCGTGCCGAGGTACTCGGATAATGCAGAGACTGATCCGGTGCTGCGGCAGTTACAATGGCAGCCCGATAGCGTGAATAGCTTTCAAGTAGCACAGAGTCAATCAACTTTCGGGCTGGATGCTGTCGTGGGCACCTTTCCCGATTTGGGCTTCTCGTTCTCAGCCAAGGCCGGATTGCTGATCTCAGTCCCGGATATCGTAGTGCGCGGTGCACTCAACGGGCGGGTGCTCCAGCCGGCTATTAAGATTATCGATAAAAGTTATCCGCCAACCGAAGGTTTGAGTTTCCTGGGCTTTATTGGCATCGACTCTGAGGCGCTCAGCTTTGGTGTCATTGGTAACGTCAATCTCAAACCTCTGCTAGAAATTAAAATACCACTTGTCGGGCATTTCCCGTTCAGAAAGAATACCGACGATTGGTATATCTACTTAGGAGCAGATGGTGCGCCCGTTGAGGGTGAAGGTCGTCAAATAGGACCAATTTCAGCGCGTGTGCTTCCTGATATTTTGAATGTTGGCGCCGATGCCTATCTGATGATGCGCGGCCGAGGTATCACAAGCTGGCCGCATGGCCGTTCCCTTTCTAAACCACCATTGACCATATCGGATGGGTTTGTCGTTGCCTTCGGTTTCGGCCTACAGAGTACGTTCGGTGTACCGCCGATTGCTTGGGCTGAACTCTACGCCAGCCTTGACCTCATGATAGGCTCTAAACCTCCGACGCTTGCCGGATTCGGACGCGCAGGCGGTAGCCTGAATCTTGGGCCGTTTTCGCTTGGTGTGCAGGCGGCAGTTAATTTCATGGCGAGAGAGATTAGGCAATACTTCTGGGCCGAGGTAATCGGGCGCATTGAGCTGCTTTTCTTTGACATCGAAGGCAAAGTAACTATTTCGTTTGGTTCGGAACCGCCGCTCACACTTCCGGATCCCGATATACATCCGCTCGACCATCTAGATGCTAACAATCACCGCGACGGGTCACTCGGTGCGCTTACTGATGATAGTTATCGGATTCTCGCACGTTTGGTCGAAAATCCCGCTCAGATCACTTCCGAAATGTGGGTTTGGCCTGATGCGATCGTTTCATTGCCTTTCAGCATTGCACCGGAAATTGCGGATACTGCTACTGCCCAATTCCCAGGCCTAAAATCGGGAGCAACGCCTCCGCCTGCGAGAATTGGTAATGAGATGTTGTTTTACAAATGGCGCCTAGATCGGTTAATGTTGGTTGATGTTACAGACGAAGCAGACCCTTTGACTGGGCCTGGTGTGAAACCGCCGGGGCAGCTTGCTTCAGGTTGGCAGGTACCTCGCGGTACTAGTGGCAGTGACGTCACTGAATTGCTGTTATTCTCGGACAGTAGAGATCTTTGGGTGAATAGACTAGCCGATGGTGGAGAAGGAATGCCTTCTACACCGCTGAAGAAAGCGACCGAAATTTGTCACCGATCTGTCGACGCTGAAATGGGCTGGGCAATAGGGTTTCTTGCTAATCGGGAGAGAGCCGGTTTCTATCTGCCTCCCGAGAAAGTCAGTCAAAACCCGCTCGTCAGCCGAGTCGAAGCGCATATGCATCATTTTGGCTTATCAGTGAGAGGGAATGCGCAATCACTCGATCAAGTTTTTACCGTACCGCAACCTTTTTCACTCGATACAGCCCAGTTGATCGCCTGGCCACAGCCAGAAGAAATCAAGCATGAATTTGTCGGCCATATCGTTGCGTCCAACCTCAGTTGGTTGCCTGGGAAGAGTATTGGTGAGTTCCTAGAGGTTAATTTTGTTTTTGCCGGCCAGCAAATCAGGCTTGATCTGACTGATCCAATAGTAGATGGTCTGTTGGTGCTGATTGCTGATCGCAAGCTATTCGGAATTCGGGAGAACTTCGTAGGGTTGCGTGTCTTTGATAATACAGGTGCAGAATGGCACAATCCTGATCTTCAGGATGTGCCGACGGGTGAGACGGCAGGGCTTTATCATGCGCCAACTAACAATCCGGTTCGTCAGCTCATTATCAATTATCCAGTTGGCTACCAGCTTGGCATTGTCGGATTGGGTGGAATAACGGTGAGCGCGCGCGACGCAGCGGCGGCGGAGAATAAGGCGATTGCCGATGAGGTTGCACGGTTAGCCGATGCAGCGATGGCTGGACCGAAGACCGACCCAACAACCAATGTACCGCATCAGCGAGCCATACTTGCCCCCGGGCGATTGTACCGACTTGATATCGATATGGTCTGGTCAGGCGAAATCTCGAAACAGGATGAATACGGGCAGTTGGTTTCTGTTAAGAAGCTTAACTATGACGAACCGGGGACCAACCTCTACAAACCTAAGGGATCTAACGATCAAATATCTACCCGGCGCCAGCTGTTTTTTAAGACCACGCCCAAACCACAAGCACAGACTCTAATAAAGTACGGTCATGAGGACTATGTGGGCTGGTTATGCAGAAGACAGGATGTGTTTCAACCCGAAATGATCGAGCGGTATCTGGCCGGTTACGACCCTGCACAGAGTGAGGAATCTCGATTTTGCGATGATCCGCTACGCGCTCATTTCTTTCAAGACCATCTGGCGGCACTTGCTAAGGCCTATGGTTTTGAAATCAAGGTCGCCATACGGCGGGTAGATCGGCCTGGTTCGGCCTATAAATTGCCTTTGCTACTAGTACCAGAATGGTCCTTTGCGATAGATCCAACTTACCTGTACAAGACTGACCAGATACGCTACGGGTATGCGCTGGCTTCTACATGTAAAATGCCGACGCCGGGAGCAACGGCAACAATAAATCAAGCGCTAGAACCGGAGGCGTGGTACGAAATCTATGTTTTGGCAGAATCTGAAAATCACACCTTTGCTGATGGCCGATTGCCAGGCGTGACTTTTAAAACTTCTCGCTGGCGCACTCCATCAGGCTTATTTGCAGGCCTTGGCTTCTCTACCGACGACGAACCGGCTAAGGTGATAAAGGGGGATCTTGCGATAAAACCACCGGCTACAGTTGGTGCGGCGGTGATAGAAGGCGACGATCAAGCTTATCAGAATGCATTACGGTTCCTCGGCATGGACACTTGGCCGATTGCTGAGTCGCCAAGGCTGAGCCGCATGTGGGTGTCTAATGGCAATAATGGCTGGCTCTTTGCGGGATTGATGATCGAGTCGCCCGAGCCGATCCACCGCCCTGGCCGTATGGAACTCGCAGGGCTCACGCTTGAAATGAGTAATGCCGGTGCCCCTATCAGCTTCGATATTCGTCGCCGCGACAGATCCGGCTCGCGCCTTATCTATTTGACTACAAACCCAGTCCCGCTGGTCACTGACGAGTTCAGCGGCTCGCCTCGGCTTGTACTTAAGGCCAAGAGCATACTTAACGAGGTCAGCACAAACATCAATGGCCTGCTCACCATTCCGGTTGCACCTGATTTCTCGGAGGATCCATGATGAACTCATTTTTTGCACCACCAGAGATCTTTTCCGCATATGCTTTTGCAGTGGACGGGAGTGATCCAGATCTTCTTGAGGGCACGCATCTGCGACTTTTCGCAGGTCTTGGCGCAAGTTTCCCACTAACTCCATTTGCAGTCTTTAAGCTTGCTAGTTCGTTTTCAGAGCAACCGATGTTCCACATTACGGATCGTAACGGGCAACCAGTAGAAGGTTTAGACCTCACGCAAATCGGCATTGGTGAGGTTACTCTGATTCCGAATAATAGCGATAAAGAACGAATTGTACGGATTGAACTTCGTGATTGGGAAAACCGGCTTGAGGGCGTGATGCTGCTGGATCAGCATAATCGTACTATTGCACAGAGGAATATGCCGCGTTGGCTATTTTCCGCACCTCTAATGCATAAGCTGAGAGTATGGGGTAGAGCCTCTAATCTCGGCATTAGCACCAAGTCCATCAATATCAATGACATTTTAGGTGAAAGATCAGAATTTACAGCGATCCTCGGATTACCGATTCAGGATCAACACCTCTGGTATGTTGGAGTGCAGGATCGCAATGACGGACTAAAGCGTGTCATACGTGGCGCTCCTATGCGTCTTAACCCGATGGATAGACCAGAGGGACCGTTCGATTCGATTACTCCGGACGATGAATTGCGGAGGGTCGAGGCTATGCTCAAGTCAGCGCGACTCGGAGGAGGTCTAGAAAATCTGCTATCCAAGCTTGTCAATGATGATCAAATCGTTCCTTGGAAACAGATAGAGAAGGCTGAAATGCTGGCCCCTGACGGCAAAAAGCAATACGCAGATGTACCACGCCTCGGAACATTACAAATGGCCTCGATCGACCCTGGCCTCGCACGCTTCTTTGGCTTTGCTGATTGTATAGGAGACATACCTGATTTAGATAGCGAAGGCGGTTGGGATACGCTAGCTATGGTTGGTTTATTTGCTCTTGAACCAAAAGATTTTGAACGCCGAGGACTTGATTTGACTCATCTGCTGGGCAGACCAACACCTGAGACGGAGCGATTAATTACTATGCTTACCGAAAGCCTAGAAAGATTTAGCGGTCGGGATATACGTGGTGAAATTGAAAGAATCATAGCTTTCATTCACAAGCAGGGTCTCATTGCTGCTCCTTTTGTTACCGTAGTTTCTCCAGTTCCTCCCTGGCTGCCGCCATCTCTGCCCAAACCACAGATTTTTCAGCAGCGTTGGCAAACTACGGCAGATAATTTGCCAAGCTCGCTTTATCGTGCTAGCTTCGCTTTTCCGCGTGCGTCGCTTGCTTCAATGGTTGCGATAGCAGCTAATTTTGGCGGCAAATGGATATCTCGCCATGACACTGTGGACTTTAGCGATTTTGAGCCGCTGACTCGAGCGAAACCACGCATCCTCGGTCATGAACAGACATATAATCCTCGCTTTCATGAGCCTAGTCAAACTTCAGGAACTTTCGAATCCGCCGGGCTTCTGTTCGATCAGGATATTCCTTTTGAAGACGGATCGGTCTCCTACCTCGTACGAGCTTCAGATTTTTTCGGGCGTTTTGGGGACCCGATCGACTTTGCGATCGAACCTCCCCCTCGTCCGAAACCACCACCGCCGATCTTACGGTTTCATATTGAGCGGTCAGTCATCGATCTTGCCTCATTTGGTGATTTGTCACCCGGCGTATTGAAGCTGACTGTCGCAGTGCCACAACCAATGCCGGCAGAACCTTTTACTAAAGACGAGGAAAAACGTCTTGGCTCGGCTATTGTAGTGCCCCGCATTAACGACCTTGCCGCTGGCTCCCTACCGTTGGTTTCTCTGAAGCTCAGGCTTGGAGATCAAGATAAAACGGTGGACTTGTCTATTCCCGGATTTTTCGATCGGGAATTTTCTCTGCCTAGCCTTAAACCGCAGGAAAAAAAGGCCTGGATATTAACAGGCACATTCATCAATACAGCTGGCGATGAGTCCGAATCTGCCAGTTTGCCGGTGGAAGTGACCGACGTCCGCCCACCGCAAGTATACCCAACGGGCATCGGTCTGTTTTGGACGAGTCCTCCCGGTCCCTCCCCCGAGGTCGAACTCAGATTGTCCTGGTCGGCGAAGCCTGACTCGCAGCATCGCGTTTATCTCACCGACCAACAAGGCCTTGGACTTACCGCTGCCGATATTGCGGAGCCGCTGCAAGCGGCGGCTCCCTCGCGAGGGCGTATTGCAGCGGCCGGCTGCCGTAAGGTGCTTGATCATGGTCGTGTCGATCGTAAAGCTTTTCGCCTCCTGACAGAACCACCGATTAAAGCAGGGCCTGATAGACAAGCTGTTTTAGCGACCAGGCTGCCGCGCAGCCTATCGACAGTACAGTTTTTGCGCATTGTACCGCTCGGCCCTGACGGCGCCGAACCGTTGTTTGATAACTGCGGCATCGTGCCAATTGCAGTACCAGACAGCCGCCGTCCACCAGCGCCGCGGCTTGATGGTGAGATTGACTCTGCGAAAGGTACTGCGCAGTTACGGGTGATAGCCGATGGCTTTGATCGTGTTGCTTTGGAACGTGATGAACCGGGATTATTCAGTGGAGACGCTCATGGTAGTGAGCCGCCGCGATTTCAAATCCGCCGCGCCGTAGGTGCAATTGCCGATCCCATCTATGCGCGTTCTATTGGACGAGGTTCACTCACTTTGCAAAGCGCTGAGGCTTCGGCGCTTATATTCTCGGCAACACTTACGGATGACAATGCAGGGCGTGGTCTTGAGCCTTTCGTACGCTACATATATTGGGCCGAGATTCAATTGCCGCCAGAACGCCGATTGCCCGCCGGTATCAATCCTTTGTTACCTCCGGGCGGAGTCATTGTTGTTGACCCGATTAATGCCGAAGACCATCCACGGCCGATGAGTCTGTCGTCGGCACCACGCGTACTAATGCACATACCACCCAGTGCTCCCGCCGCACCCTTACCGGAAGCAGTTACGTTGACTCGGAGATCAGCAGATCCCGCTGGGAGAGTGCAGATGACTATTAAAATCACCAATCCGCCGCGTGCTCATGTGAAGGCAATTGGCCTTTATCGGCTTGCCGTCTGGTCGCAATGGCTTGGACAGGAAATTGAGCCGATCACCAGCGCCAACGGAGTGCCGCTGAACGGGACTTGGCCAAACCTCTCAACTGGAGTCATCACAGTCACCGTAGAACCATCATCTCCAACAATCGATCTAAGTAGCCCGATTACATTGCGGCTAGCTTTTGTCGATCCGATGGGCAGGCTCAGCGCGATCACGCCCTTAGTTGTTCATCCCTCTTTGATCGCCGGGGGAATTCTGTGGAAAAAAGAGGATAGTCGGATTTCCCTTTGGAAAGTGGATGAACAGGGCAACCAAGTCAGTTTTAAAGAATACGGTCCTTTCCCTCCTGAATGGGTGGCGCTGAGCTACGATGATGGCAGGATTCTGTGGAAAAAAGATGATAATCGGATTTCCCTTTGGACAGTGGACGAACAGGGCAACCAAGTCAGTGTCAAAGAGCACGGGCCTTTTCCTGGATGGGTGCCGTTGAACTACGCTGATGGCAGGATTTTGTGGAAAAGTAATAATAATCGGATTTCTCTTTGGACAGTGGATGAACAGGGCAACCAGGTCAGTTTCAAAGAGCATGGGCCTATCCCTGGATGGGTGCCGTTGAACTACGCTGATGGCAGGATTTTGTGGAAAAGTAATGATAATCGGATTTCTCTTTGGACAGTGGATGAACAGGGCAACCAGGTCAGTTTCAAAGAGCATGGGCCTATCCCTGGATGGGTGCCGTTGAACTACGCTGATGGCAGGATTTTGTGGAAAAGTAATGATAATCGGATTTCTCTTTGGACAGTGGATGAACAGGGCAACCAGGTCAGTTTCAAAGAGCATGGGCCTATCCCTGGATGGGTGCCGTTGAACTACGCTGATGGCAGAATTCTTTGGAAAAGGCTTGATACCCTAGTTTCCTTTTGGACAGTGGACGAACAGGGCAACCAAGTCAGTGCCAAAGAGCACGGGCCTATCCCTGACTGGGTGCCGTTGAACTACGCTGATGGCAGAATTCTGTGGAAGAAAGATGATAATCGGATTTCTCTTTGGAATGTAGACGAACAGGGCAACCGAGTCAGTTTCAAAGAACATGGGCCTTTTCCTGGTTGGGTACCGCTGAACTATGCTGATGGCAGAATTCTATGGAAAAGTAATGGTAATCGGATTTCCCTTTGGAAAGTGGATGAACAGGGCAATCAAGTCAGTTTCAAAGAGCATGGGTTTATCCCTGGCTGGGTACCATTGAACTACGCTGACGGCAGGATTTTATGGAAAAGGTTTGATAATCGGATTTCCCTATGGACAGTGGACGAACAGGGTAATCGAGTTAGTGTCAAAGAGCACGGGCCTATCCATGGCTGGGAGCCGTTGAACTACGCTGATGGCAGGATTTTGTGGAGAAGTAATGATAATCGAATTTCCCTATGGACAGTGGATGAACAGGGTAATCGAGTTAGTTTCAAAGAACATGGACCTATCCATGGCTGGGAGCCGTTGAACTACGCTGATGGCAGGATTTTGTGGAGAAGTAATGATAATCGAATTTCCCTATGGACAGTGGATGAACAAGGCAATCAAGTCAGTTTCAAAGAACATGGGCCTTTCCCTGGCTGGGTGCCGCTGAACTACGATAAGGGCGAGATTTTCTAGATCGGATAAATTTTTATAGGTTTGAATTTAATCTCATATTTTTTAACCTAAATTCCTTAGAAGCTGTTTGGAAACTCCTGCTCTAGGTTAATCGCTTCAACATAATACGAATCATGGCGATGTAAATCCAAGTTTCGTCTGTGCATGTGAGGCGCTTGTAGCTTTTGTTAAGCCTGCGTAAATGATTCAACCAGCCGAAAGTGCGCTCGACCACCCAGCGTCGGGGTAGCAAACACAAATTTCCTGGTTTTCGTGGGACGTAACACTACTGCTAGACAGAATTTAAATTGTGCTGCAACCCACTCCACAAGGCGGCCACTGTAGCCACCATCTATCCAAATCTTCTTCAACTTCTTACAGCTACCCGGCAAATGACGCAACAGTAGGCGAGCAGCATCACGGTCCTGCACGCTGGCAACAGTTACTACCACCGTCAATACTAAACCCAATGTATCCACCAGAATGTGGCGTTTACGGCCATTGACTTTCTTGCCAGCGTCAAAACCACATTGCCCGGAAACTGCTGTACATTTGACACTTTGACTGTCCAAGCAGCCTGCCGTCGGGTGTTTGTGGCGTCCACATTTTTCTCGCAACCATGAACGCAATAAATGATGAATACGCTTCCATGTTCCATTACGTGACCAGCAGCGGAAATAGTAGTAAACCGCACTCCAAGCAGGAAACTTACAGGGTAATTGCCGCCATTGACAGCCCGTTTTTAGAACATACGAGATTGCATTTATCACTCGTCGCAGGCTTAACTTTCTAGGTCTTCCCACCACCGATACCGGCAGGTGAGGTTTCAAGTAATGCCACGCTCCAGCACTCAGATCACTTGGATAACTGTCAACAGCAATTGAAATCTGACCCACTTATCATGTAAAAACGGCAATCTAAATTTGACCCATCCTGATGCTTGTCATTGTTTAACTTGTTCCACAGTGGGGACTATCCCTGCTGATTTCTTTCCTTTTAACCGGTAGCTGTTACCACTGATTTGCACGATATGCGCATAATGCAGCAATCTGTCCAATAATGCTGCGGTTAAGGTTTGATCATCAGCAAAAGCAGTTGACCATTGCGAGAATGGCAGGTTGCTGGTAACTATTACACTGCCTTGTTCGTAGCGCTTGGCAATGACGTTGAAGAACAGGTTTGCTTCCTTCCTGTCAAACGGGAGGTAGCCTATTTCGTCAATAACTAATAGCTTAGGGGATAGCACACTGCGTTTGAGATACGTATCCAGCCGCCCTTGCTTTTTGGCAGAGGCCAACTGCAGCATTAAATCGGCTGCGGTGATAAAACGGACTTTTATACCGCGCATGATGGCACTGTAGGCCAGCGCAATGGCCAGATGACTTTTACCTACGCCACTTGGGCCGAGCAGTACAATGTTGTAACTCATGTGTGTAAAGAAGAATAACATCTCACCATGGTGCAACACATTTGACTTTACTTTAAATCGTTTGCACTGTACCGGTGACGTGCTAGCTACTTCCGTACATAAGCAAAATTAATGTATTGCTACTATAACCCGTTTTTGTCGCTCCTTTGACAAATGTTGTGCAATCGAAAATATCTATGAAAAAAATTGCAGCTTTCCATTTCGTCTCAATGACGTCGGTACAAACGACGGTAGTCTACTCGTGCTTCGCTTTACAGAGAAAATAAACTTTTTTTCATAATAAAATAAATCCAATGGGGCTTCAAGCATAATGACAAATATGTGATAAACAAATTGCAGAGAACCAATAAACTGTCCGGAGTTGTAGCAAATAATCTGACCGGTTTTATCTGGAACCAAAGGAGGATTTCAGATGAGGAGAACGTAATGGCTACAGGAGACCAGGAAAATGAGATTTAAAGAAGCGTATGAAGAAGGGGAAGTGTTACGCAAGGGGGAAGCGGCATTGTTGTTGGGGAGCCATTTCACCGCTATAAAAATAATATGACGAGGGCGGAGTGGATGTATTGATTAACAATCGGACAGCAATGTATGTATGTTTTGAAGCGGACAGTACAGGAGCAAGACCATGAATAGTGGAATGAAGAGAGGGAACCAGTTCAATTCATCTGTTATAGATTTAATTGTTGACTGGGCGGAAGTGGAGAAAACTGTTCTGGTCCTCGCTGCCACAGCGGAGCCTCAGGGCATTGCCGTACTCGAACGGTTGGTAATGGGTATTACTGACCCGCTTCGCCGGCTCGACTCGCTCTTGGCGCTCTCACGGCGAGCTGTTACTGGTGATGATCATGCTACTCATGAGCTGAGATTGACACTTGCGTCAATCATCGAGCTAGCACCTCCTGCCTGTGGTCTGTTCGAACGATTCGCCGGGGATGATTGGCCGATGCAAATCAACACACGGTACAATTGTCAAGGTGAGTATCATTTTGCTGCCAATAACCGAGCTGAAGGCGAATACTTCAATGATGAGCCCATAGTGCTCAACCAAACAGGGCTCGTAGAGTTGATGCTGTCAATTATGCAAATCTATATGTCAGAACCTCCTCGGGCTCGTGCCGAGGCATTTGACGCAGTTCTAATTCTGCTTGCTGCTGCAGGGATATTCACTAATTTGGCTCAAGCATACCGCATCGGGGGACAAAGGGCGCTAATACGCGAACTCGAATTAGTGGGTGCTCGTGGTCTGCTCAAAGGCATGAGTAGTGTTGGCATGTCGTCGATTCCTTCCAAATTGAATAAACTAGGCATTGGCAATTACCCTAAAAGCTTGTTTGGTGGAAATTTAATGCCCGAAATGCCTGAAATGCCCAATCTGCCGGGAACAAAGCCGATTGAAGAGATGCTTGAAAAGATTATTGCTAAAACTAAAGAACGAAAGCAGTGGGATCCCGATATGCTGGATCTTGTTTTTCCATGGTGGCAAGGAGATCCGATTCAATATATTCCTGCTGGTTGGAGAAGATTCTTGGCGTGCCAGCTTGAAGCATCGCGTCTGATCTCTGCAATGACTGCGATTCCTCCTCCGGTGCGACCAGTTCGTGTTACCTGGACCGAAGGGATAACTTCAATGTGGTTTTCTGGTTACTGCTCTGGTGACAAATTAGTTATCAATGGCCAAGGTTTTGCTGAGATCCGTGAGACAGTCGTTTTGCTGTTACCTTTTGCTGATGGTTGCCATCCATTTGACGTGCCGGCTGCCGATTGGACAGATACGACAATAACAATTACGCTACCAGCAGGGATCGTTTCAGGTCCGGTAGGCTTTGCTGACGCAAGCTATGTCGCAGCTTATGCAGCGTGGTTCGCTGAGCAAAACCGAATTGCTGAAGAGATCCGAAAACTACCTTGTTATCCAATTGTCGGGAAGTTTGAGCTCGCAAAGCCCTTTAGGGAATGTCCACCTGATATTGGCATCAACCACCTCCGTGCGGGGGCACCTATCATCAATTCTTTTACAGTGAATGGGGAAGTGTTTAGTGTTGTCGAGCCCGGAACCCCGGTTGTGCTGGCGTGGACCATCCGTAATGCGGAGCAAGTTAAGCTATCTCTCATAACAAACCAGGGACCAAAATTTGCTGGTTCTTCAACTCTCATTGATCCGAATGGTAGCTCTTATGACTTAGGATCATTTCATGGTGACAAGCCTCTGAACGCAATCTATGAGTTAAGTGTTACTGGCCCCTGCGGTACTGTCACCTCTAGAGTAGAAGTGAGGTTGCGCAAGGTGCCAGAGCTAAAAATAATTGGTGCTGAAATTACCCAGGCCATCCAAACTTTCAGAGACCCGAATGTGCCTTCCAACTCTATCCCACTCGTCGCACTCAAGGATACGATTGTTCGTGTCTATGTCGCTGTTGAAAATCTTGGCGGCTTTAAGCTTGAGGGTTTTTTTCCGGATGAAGTAAAGATCAGCGGCTCGGTGGAAATTATGGGCCAGTTGTTACCTCCACTGGGAGAAGCTAGAGCGCTTCCTTCAGCGAGGATAGAAAGGTGGCAGACGGATAATACACTTAATTTTCTAATACCGGCGGCCTTAGCAACTGGCAGCAAGAGGATACGAATCAAGGCTTGGTCAGTGGATGAAATCGAAACACCACCTGTGGGCGTTAAAACCAGGCCGGTAACTTACACTTTCTCTCATCACATCAACTGGATTGATAAAGTTCCTTTTAAGGTTCGTTATGTCCGAATTAGCGATCGCTCAGGCTCAGAGCTAAGCGATCAACAAGCTCGAGAGGTGATTTTACGTGCGTTTGATTTATTGGCCACACCGCCTACTGATATTGCCCCTGCGCGCGTCCCCACATGGCACACATCGCTCGATCTGAGTACAAAAGATGGGATCTCAGATCTGCTAGGACATATTGATGATCAGCATGATTGCTCCCTTTCTGAAGTAATCTTTTCTGATGCAATCTTTCCGTGGGGTTGGGAGGACGAATGCCCTGACAGTGACGGCGCTGTCTGGGTGGGTATCACGCCTAGAAGTGAGTGGGGTGGCATGGCGCAGGGTTTTAGACCATTTGATGAGAGCCGCAACACAGCGATCGTTCCACCTGAACAGGTTGTTGCTGCACATGAGATGGGGCATACACTGAAACTTAACCATGTTAACTCAAACTTCAACTGTACTGGCACACCTGAAGGGGATTATGATGTTCTTCCGAATGATGGCAGAATTCAACCTGGCGACGCTTTTAATCCTCGGAGCGGTCGTGTGATAGATAACAGTACAATTCTATACGACTTTATGACCTATTCTTGTTATCGATGGGTATCACGCACGAATTGGTTACGCGTGTTTGACAAATTCTAATCGTGGGAGAGACAAAATGGCGAGAACGTTTTTACGATTTGTTGGCAAGCTTTGGGAAAATGGTGAATTTGAACCGGGGATAGGCTGGGAGACCGAAAGGATTAGACGTCGCCCAAACCCTGATCCTTACCATCAGCTCCAGATTATAGATAAAATGGGAAATGTACTAGCCGCGGGTAGTGTCGAATTACGTACGCCATTATGTCGTTCCAGAGGAACCGATGGAATGATTGGAGCAAAAGTAGTTGGCTATGTTGCTCTTCACCCGGAAGGATATGCGGTTGTGTTTAGATGTGGTGAGCGTATTTTGTACCGAGTCGAACTTAAACCTGAAAGACCTGCCATCACGCGAATTACTGTGAAAGTGGATGAGGATTACCGTATTCATGCCAATTGGGAGGCTGAGCATAGCCAACCACTTTGGTTTAATCTCATTTTCATTGATAGTGATCGACGGGCTATTTCTATCGGGCATGAATTATCAGAGAAACAATTGGTTATCGAGACTAACCACCTTCCAGGTGGTCCTAATTGCACATTAGCTATTTTAGCTACTGATGGAGTGCGATCTACCACGATGCTTAGCGATCCATTCAGCCTTCCTGAAAAACCACCGCAGCTATTGATAATTACTCCAGGAGGCGGTGAGGTACTGAATCCTGATCAGCCAATCTCTCTGCTTGGAAATGCGCACGATCTTGCGGGAAGAACATTATCAGACGAACACCTTATTTGGATGGTGGATGGAGAGGTATTTGCCCAGGGAAAGCGCCTTGTACCACTAGGTCCGCTTGTACCTGGCCCGCATCGGATCAAATTGGCATATCAGCCACCAAATAGCGATATTACTGTACAGACAGAGGTTACCGTCAATGTGTCTAACCGCTCACCAGAACAGGAAGAGTGGCTCAAAATTTCGAGATCCTTCTTCGATATCGGCAAGCATAATGTTGAAGGGTCGACAAATGACCAAAATCATGTAGACCTAGAATTAGATTGTGAGCGAAAGTGAAATTTAGACGTTATGGAGAGTGTTGAGGTAATGGAATGGACGCCCACTATCCTAAACGTCATCGCAGTGCCAAGGAAGTGATGCAGTAACCACTAGCCAAGAGAATAAGAATCCAATATAAAGAGATTACAATGATGGGTGAATCAACCTGGTAAAGAAAGTATTTCATTCAACAAATATTTGTTGAATGAAACGAAGGATTGTTGAAACGGTATCTCGATCAATAGAAATTTGATATTGCTGCGTAGTCTAGCTCTTCCTTATGCCTCAAGCTAAAGTTCGTGGACATGTAGGCTAAGATAAAACATCCTTCATTTCGCTTTACCTATATGCAAGTATATGTAACCATAGCGGCCATGGAGAGTGAACAAACAAAATCAGATCGACTATCAACGGCTGAGGTTGCTCGTATGGCTGGAGTGCATAAAGACACACTTTTGCGGTGGCTTAAGGCGGGGCATGTACCTGAACCTAGGCGTGATCGGCATGGGTGGCGGCATTTTACAGAATCAGAGGCTAATGCCGTTATCGATTTTGCTAACGCATCTGGTGAAATAATAAATGATCAGCAAATGTCATTTCTAGCTAAAAAGCAGACGCCCTACTTAGGTAAGCTGACTACTATTGATTGGGATTTTGCTGGCGCAAAAACAAGTTACCTTACACATGGGCTGCACCCATATCCAGCAAAATTTATTCCTCAGATACCAAATGCACTAATTCAAGAGTTGTCTGGGGTTGGGGATATGGTGGGTGACATTTTTTGTGGTAGTGGTACCACTCTTGTTGAGGCAATCACTTTGAAACGTCATGCTGTGGGTATTGATGCCAATCCACTTGCGTGCATGATTTCAAGAGCTAAGACAAGCGTAATATCCGAGGCGGATGCATCAGATTTGCTCGCCGTTGTGCAGCGTGCAAGATCATTGAGCGATCTAATAATTTCCAGTGAGGAAGGTAGCCTTTTCCCAAAAGAGCAATTTTGTTCTAAGCAGTGGCGACCTCAATTTGAAAAACTTGATTTCTGGTTTGACGCGCATGTCATTGAGGAACTTGCGGAGGTACTTTCATGGTGCCGTGATGTAGAAAGCTTATCCGCTAGAACCCTTGCGCTTACCGCTTTCTCCGCGATTGTGGTCGCTGTATCAAAACAAGATTCAGATACTCGATACGTGCGACGCGAAAAAGGCATTGCGCCCGGCGAAATACTCCGGCGTTTTGCAAGATCACTCGAACAAGCAACTCGTGCTGCAGTAGAGTATTCAGAGTTGATTGAGCCGAGATTTATGTGCCAAGTAGTGGAAGGTAATCTCTTGACCCCTCCAGATATTCCTCAGCTTGATCTAATGGTCTGTTCTCCCCCCTATCCCAATGCATACAGCTATCACTTATATCACATGACACGAATGATTTGGCTTGGGATGGATCAACCACTGTTCAAGAAGCAAGAAATTGGAAGCCACCGCAAATACAGCAGCAACAGCAAAAACGGAGCTACTGTCGAAACATTCAAGGCAGAATTTTCCTCGATTCTAGCATGGCTCAGTTCACAACTTAAGGCCGGTGGCTATGCTTGTTTTGTTGTGGGCGACTCGACTTTGAAAGGGCAAAGAATTAACAACGCTGATTTGATTAGCGATGTGGGACAAGCAGTGGGTTTTCAGGAAGTGATGCGAATTGACCGGACAATGCAATCATCCAAAAAATCGTTTAATCCCGCAATTGGCAAGATCAAGACTGAGAATATTTTGATTCTTCAAAATGCGCAGTAGTTAACTGATGTACACTTTACGCATCCGAATTAAGCCATATATACAGCCATTCGAACGTATATTAGCACTTCGTGAATTGCAAGCCTTGACCTCAGATACTCCACGTCCACTTGGGCAGCTAGAAGAGACAGCAGAGTTTGAAGTGACGTCAACTCTTTCTGTGAATGATCTCGCTAATCGTCTGGCTTATTGGGAAGCTATCGACCACCAGGGGGCATCAACGATAACAACACAGGTGCTTCGTGAGTCAACAATAAATCTTGTTCGCAACGGAGTGGCTATAGATGCATTACGTAGCCAACTCCCGTTTGTTGATGAAGTACCAATACCCAATCGGCGCTGTCTCCGTTACGGCACGCATGGTATACATGAGTACCGTGGCAAGTTCTTCCCGCAGCTTGTTCGTTCGCTGATCAATATCTCTGGAGTACAACCCGGTTCTGTGGTGGCTGACCCGATGAGTGGAAGCGGAACTACAATTGTTGAGTCAATTTTGACTAACTGCACAGGGCGAGGCCTTGATATGAATCCACTCTCAGTTTTCATGAGTACGACCAAGGCTAGATTGCTGTCTGCAGATGTGGATAGCATTGCTCGTAATTACGAAGCGATCAGGATGGTATTAATGGCGATTGAAAATAGAAAAATGAAGCGCCTAGTTTATTTTGAGACGCTTCCGGAAACTGATAAAAACTATCTTTCATCTTGGTTTTCTCCGGAAGTGTTATCCGGGCTTGATGACATTATGCTTGCGATACAGCAAGTTAACGATGAATATTCTCGTGATTTAATGCGAATGTCTCTGAGCAACATCATTCGTAGTGTTTCATGGCAAAAGAATGACGATTTACGTGTACGTAAAGATGTGCGATTAGATGTTGATATTGATCCGAAGCGCGAATTTTTAGAAGAGTTGGGGCGATCTGTTCGCGCAGTGCTGGCATTTCTTTTTCAAAACGGCCGCCTTGCAAATCCACAATTCGAAGTAATCGAAGGGGATGCCAGGTTATGTTCAAAAATTTGGGGGCGAAATTCCATAGATGTTGTTATAACCTCGCCTCCGTACGCAACTGCGCTTCCATATTTAGATACAGATCGTCTGAATCTTTGTTATCTTGGTTTGTTGCCAAGACCAGAACATCGAAATCGCGATCAGAAAATGATAGGAAATCGAGAGGTTACTGAAGGTTTGCGACGGGAGTATTGGGAACGATTTGAGTCGTCCGGCGAAATGCTTTCCTCTACAATTAGAGATTTGATTCGTTGTATTGACTCGTTGAATTCCAACGGAAATGTTGGTTTCCGACGCCGCAATTTACCAGCACTTCTTTCCAAATATTTCTTCGACATGACAGAGGTAATGCACGGGATCTTCCACGCTTTAAAGCCAGGAAAATACGCTTTTGTAGTCGTTGGAAACAGCCACACAATCGCTGGAGGCCATCGCATTGATATTAAAACAGCTAGTTTACTGCAGGATGTTGCTCGTGGAATAGGATTCGAAGTGAAAGAATCTTTGTCGATGGACATGCTTGTGTCGAGAGATATCTTTAAGAAGAACGCGATGCTATCTGAAGAAATTTTGGCGTTCCGCAAGCCAGCTTAGATGTAACCCCATTTCCTAGTTGAATTGCGTACTGCGTTCACGCACCGAGCCAAATATTGGCCGTGACGGGTTGATCCTTGAGGGATAATTTCAACGTAATAATTAAATCCAGAGCTGCCATCACTACGTTCCAGGTACAAGATATCGCCGATATTGCCAGCGCTACGCAGCGTTTCACTACGTAATCTGAAATCATGTTTTGCAGGCCAAGTCATCATATTCACATCGACAATGGAAGTGCCAATTCGCATCTTTACCCCAAATCTATCCATCTTTCCTTTTTTTGAAGGATCTTCATGGAAGAGATTTGGCCAACCCCAAAAGTCTTCATCTGCATCACGAGCTGCTAGCGGTATGAAAATCTCTGGAGAACGTCGCGATGTTCCCTTTGTAGTTTGTCCAAAGCCAACGTCTGTTTTTTGCAATGTCATCAAGAAAATTTGATTGCTGCCAGGTTGCGCTGCAGCTGAAGGCAAAACCTCTAGGACGGCATCATCTTCTGGTCCAATAACCTCATCATAAGGAGTGGCTCCTTTTACCATGGGTAGTTGGAACAAACTCTTCAAGCGTGGTCGCGATTTCTTGTCAGTAGCTCCGTTCTTATCATTTACCGAAAGTCGGGGTGGGCGCAAAAGTGCGAGTATGCCACTTTCGACGAGTTCATCTACTACTTGCAGTCCGGAGATCAAGGTCATACCTGCTCGTTGTTCTGAGAACCAACTATCAATTGCAGTGGCAATCTGTGAAAGATGGTGAGGCGCATCGCCTTCGCGAGTATCTAACGCGATGCCAGCTTCAACATGAAGCGCTAATCCTGATGCAGTCAGGTTGGCAGAACCAACGAATGCGGCCTGAGAACAATCAGACCGTTTGATATGGTAAGTTTTGGGATGAAAAAATGCACCGCTAAAGCTCACGACACCCAATTGCGCATTATGGCGCGGAATACCTAATGCCTCAACAAGACCTAGTACGTCGTCTTTCAACGTGCTGGCTTCATTCGAGCCGATTAAGACCTTGATAATGAGATCGTTTTGCTTGCAATGCTCTAACGTCGGAACAAGCAAACCGATGCCATCAAGTGAAAAAAAACCTGTTTGAAAGCGAAGTTCTGCAACACCTTCATTAAGGATGCCTTCAAACCAACTTGCAAGAGAATGAGCCGGATTCCGGCTCCCTGAATCAAGATATTTCAAGCGTTATTTCTCCGACAGGTTTAATTAGCAAATTTATTTCACGGTTTTATTTGAATTATCTCACGATCTTGCTAGTCATTCACGATTATGATTTTCGGTATGATATCGAGAAGCGCCATCCAGAATAGATGGGCTATAGATGTATTAAAATGTGATTTGCATTCTTGCTTCATGCTACATAAGGTCTGGACGTAAATTTCCTTAGCGTAGATTCAATCAAGCTACACACACATCACTGTCACCTTTACTCTGATTGTTGGTTTGCTGCAGCGTTGACGTGTATTTCCCCTTATGCAACAAGTTAAATGAGGGGTTGACGACTTCAGCTAGCCACGCTCCAGTCCAACAGCCAGTGCTTGCCAAAAGTTAAGTGCTTTTTGTAATAACGACCATAATTCAAATGCAATAAACTTCCTCGCTACTTCGGCAGCAAGATCAAGGGAGTAATTTATCTAATTGCCGATCTGTTCTACCTGCCCGGCCCTCGCCACTTATCAAAACTCCTTGCCCCGGTATAACCAAGATACCCAGCCCCAAACAACCACCACAAACTCTCCGGCACCGCCCCTAAAAGCTTATTCAAATTCTCCGCTGCCTGAAAAACATGCGCTGGCCACCAGATGCCAAGGATTGCTCCAAGTACACACAGCAAGATCACCCCGTAGATTACATAAAGAAAAGTCGGTCTTGCCCGGCTCGTCCACGGATCAGCGGAATTGGCTTCAGCCAGAATGGCCGATAGGCTCGTCTGCATTTCCTGCAGGGCTTGCTTTCCTTCGGCCTGAAGTAGGGCTAGCTTGGCTTTCTCTCGCTCAGCCGGATCGGGAATCAAGCGATCGATCAGACGACTGCCAGCTTCAATGAGTCCCGGTGCTAAAGTGGTTAGAATCGGAATCATACGGCACCCTCCACAAATTCTGCTATCCGGTTCATCCAGCCGGCTGCAAAGACCGATTGCTCCGGATCATTAGTAATCAATCGTCCGAGGTGGCGAAGGCGTGCGCTGAGTACTTTGCTGTAGAGTTTATTTTGATCGGTAGCCGCTATAGCAGCAAGTGTCTTCGGGCCAATTAATCCATCAGCAGCCACACCTACCGCTGTTTGCAGCCAATGTGCTGCCGTTTTTGGATCAGAATGCACACCGCTATCCACCAGGAGGGCTTGTAATGCCGGATGTGTGATCGCATCAAAACCCGGCTCTACAATGTATTGATGGCGATAAATTTCCCGTGCTTCAGCTTCAGTAAGCGCTGCTACTTCATCACTTGTCGCGACTCGACCGAGATGACGCCATCCTCCGAGTGTTTTGGCCGTGATACCGTATTTGGTCGGACCACCCCGATCAGCCGGGTGATGGATGAAACCGCCTTCGCGGCGAATGATGTCATCAATGATAGATTCAACCATTATTGACCTCCAAATAATTTGATTTTCAATAGTGCACCAGCTACCAGCGCCAGAACGAGTCCTGTTGTTAGAACCTTGACGATGGTTTGCCAGGCAGTATGCTTTGCAGTATTGAAAGCTTCCAATAGATCACGCAGCTCACGGATGTCGTGCGCAGCATCATCACCTTCCAGGCCGACATCGGCCAGTGCCCGTTTGGCACCGCGTGCGGCGGCTTGTTCGAGCAATTGTTCGAACTCATCTTGCGGCATGACGACCATGCCGTTCTGTAACGTGGGTAGATTCATTTTCATGCTCCAGAAATAAAAACCCCGCCATCGGCGGGGTAGGGGTGGGGAAAGGAAGTAGAACTTTAATGAGAATTATGCATTTACTGTCCAGTCGAGTGGTATGACATGCCTTTCAATGCTGTTCAAGCCATCACGTACAGAGAATATTTCCAGCCTGCGCTCGGTAAAAGCGACATTGCCATTGTCGATGAACGCTTGGGCTGCAGTATAGGTAAAGGTTGTACCGGTCAAGCCAGAATAGATTTTCACGAGCGAGCCACCCGCTTTCAGGCTGTAGATTTGAATCGTGATGGTGGCACCAGTTTCCGGCCCGATGTTGGTCGCTTGATCATTACCAATATTGACTGCGGCAGTATTCGATCGGTCACGGTGGTACCATTGGATGAGCGCATTGGTATTGATACCTGATAGGCTGGTAGGCCTTAATACTCCATTAATCGTTACCCGGCCGGGCGGGTAGGGTGCACCCCAGCTTTGGTTGAGGGTAAGCGCCTTCCAGGTGTCGCTCGCTTTTGGCAGCACACCCTTGCCGGTTTCGGTCAGAAACTTCGCGTACATCGTGATTTGGCTTGCAAACTCGACTTCCGAATGGCCAAAGAAATCCTGAAAGAACCATATCCGGGCTCCCACGGCGTGAGCCTTGGGCAATGTGTGCAAAATGCCGCGTACTACCGTCACGCTTGAGGCTGACGGAGCGCTA
Organism: Nitrosomonas sp. Nm58; assembly: GCF_900107335.1. Lineage (NCBI taxonomy): Bacteria > Pseudomonadati > Pseudomonadota > Betaproteobacteria > Nitrosomonadales > Nitrosomonadaceae > Nitrosomonas > Nitrosomonas sp. Nm58. The sequence continues at coordinate 31,514 of NZ_FNPQ01000028.1, forward strand.
GTGAGATAAACCAGCTCACTGCCTATCAAAGCAATGGTGTAGTTGGCCACCTGGTTAATATCGATCGCACCCGTCAACGGCAATGTCGTGGTGGTTTCGGTAATGGCGGCCGATAGCGTGGCAGTAGGTGTAAAGACCGAGGTCAGGCTGCCCGGCTGGTCGTTGCTGTTATCGGCTGTATCGGGCGATGTCCAGAATTCATAAGACACCGCGCTTGAAATAGGCGCTTTGGCACCCCCCAATAGAAAAGCACTGGTCACATCGATGCTATCGATCGCAGACTGATTGTCACCCAGGAATTGCGTGGCGATCAGCCAATAAGGCGCGGTCAACAGAAAGTAATCAACCACTGGAACTGGTTCTGATATCGGATCAGTCCATAAGGTAGGCGGCGGATCGGCAAACACGGATTGAACGCTGAAGAACACATCCTCCACCGCGTCGATGGTCACCTCGCCATCGGTCAAGGTGCCGAAATCCATGGTAGTGATGCGCAAGACCATTTCAACAATGCCTAAGTCCGGCCAGGTGAATTTGAATACCCCGCCTGGTTTCAGATCGAATGACTCCCGGTTGGCGATCAGCTTCAGTCTCGCCAACGGTTGAGTGAGCGTTTTGAGCTCCCGCATGGCGACATTGTTGGCCAGGGTGGCATTGGAAATGCCCAGGTATTGAATGGTGGTCGGCACCACCCCTTGCTGCATGGCGATCATGCCCAGATCCTGAATGGTGACGGATATCTTTTTGTCTGAATCGCGCTCCTGATAGATGAGCGTCACTTGATTGACCAGATCGGCAATGCCCGGCCTGGAAAACGATTCCATGCGCACGATGTTCGACGGCCCGAGAATGGGAAGGCTTGCAGGGCTGTAATCGTTCCTGACCAGCTTGAGGGTAAACTTGCCGGTGGTTTGATCGAGATACAATGCGCCATCGATGTGGTTCAACACGGTATTGATAAACTCTTTCACGCTCATCTGATCGGCGAGCACAAACGAAAGACCAAAATTCTCAGCAAACAGGGTATCTGCCGCTGCGCGAAAAGCCGCATCATCGAGATTGCCGTTCGTGTAGCCTAATCCCCAGCGGTCACTGGTGAGGCATTCGTAAATGATATGCGCCGGGTTGGCGTCGCCGCCGATATCCGTTTTTTCCGGATACCAGGTCTTGGCGGGAATTCGTTTGATGCGAAATGCCCACGGCTTGATGTAGGGGTTGTTGGCTGCCAGATAAATCTGTTTCAATATAAATGACATCACGCCGCGGTAAGCCGGAATGGGTGAGCCTTGTTGGGTTTGCAGATAAGCATTGGGTGCTTGGGAAGCTTCGCCAAAAGCGAGATCAATATCACCCACGACCCCACCTTGACGCTTGTCCCCGCCAAACAGCTCAGGCTTATTGACCGACAGGGTGGAGCTTGCCGTGACATTGCCTTCCCATAATATACTTTCACCTACCTTGATACCGGTGACGGCATCAACCGGCCCTTGACATGCAACCATGTGAATTCCGAGATGGTAGCGCCAGCCGATGATGACGGATTTACCTTTCATGACCGTTTTTCCTCAAGATATGTTCGACCACTTGATTGGCTACGCCGTCATCCCAGTCAATCACCGTATCCAATGGCAACCCTTCCTGTAGGAAATCACGGAAACAAACCCCCTTGTTCTCAAGGAAGCGCTTGGAGCCACGGGCGCACAGCTTGCATTCCACCAGATCCTGCATGGTCAGTTTGAGACCGCTGGTATCTACACCATTAATGATCACTATTTCTTCCCTGACTTGGATTTGATCGCGGTCTTTTTGAAGTCGCCGTACCACACCGTATTCGCTTGGTTGATCCAGCGGGTGCCAAATACCACCGGAATGGGGGTCGCCTCGGACACCGTCGGCACATTGAAATCATCCAGGTTGCTGGAAGCGGGCTTGGGTGGCTTGGGGGCAAACACCGCCGACAACACGGCTGACAGCGCAAAAGCGATAATCTGAAACCACATGAATCAATCTCCTATTCGATCGGGTCGCCTTTGAATGGCCCCATATCATTGGGGATAAACTCAAAGCCGCCGTAGTTATCAAAATTATTGAATTTGTTGAGACAAGCATTGCGGTCATGCACGCAGCCAGCATATAGATTGATGGTGACGCCCGCTTTCAGCGATGCAGTTACGCCGGTCAGCGTCAAGACATCGTTGGTATGATCGCGGATCATTTTCTTTTCCACATCACCCACTTCGATATAGCCGCCGGTATACCAGCCGCTTGGCCGATTCATGGGTACCACGGTGATGGCTGATCCCACAACAGAAACAATGGTGGCGGTATCGCGAAAGGCAGCGGCATTCAAGGTGCAACCGGTATCATATAAAGCATGGCGGCACAGCCGCTGGAACATGCCGCGCAGGCCCGCGCGTTCCAATGAGGTGTAAATCGGCGCACAGGTAATTTTGGCGATCAACCCGCTGAATTCCACATTCACCACCCGACCGATCCATTGCGGCACGACATCGCTATCGCCCCGGTGCATCCGGTAGATGGTCAGCTTCACCGGCCCAGGGTGTGAGCGAATGAAGAGCTTGGCGACCTCATTGTCACGGGCAACCTCGATCTCCAGCTTCATTTTGCTCACTTCCGTCGTTGAACCGAAGGTTGAGCGCGTCAAAGCGGTTGGGGTGTAGGTTCTGGATTGAAAGCTGATAACCTCATCGCCCGAAGTGTAGGTGAAGATGGATAGCCCATGAGAGAATTCATACAGCTCCAGCGGGCGGGCATCATGGATGCTTTTTTCAAAGCTGCTCAGCGTCATTGCACCACCGTCCTGATCAATGCACTGACACGAGAAATCGTGTCGGTCTCATGAAAGATTTCCACCGTGTCTGAATCCAGGCGCGCGAGATTGAGATAGCTGATGCGCCTGACCTCCTGCGGTTGGATATCGAACCCGACCGGGCTGTCAATGAACACGTTTTCTTCGGTTTCGGAGATTTCGTCGATGTTCAGGATATCCTTGAAGATACGCGTCCCATTAAATAATTCGATCATGAGCGCATCACGCATGGGTGTGGCCGGTACAAACCGTTTATAAAAGGCAAACTCGACCACCAGCTTGGTGTCCGTCCCAGCCAAGGTATTTTGAAGCTTGAAATCCTCGTTCCAGGAGGGCATCCAGAAAGGTTTCCAGCGACCTGCGCGGGCGTATAACCATTTCCTGAAATCGGCCCGTTCCTTGCGTGACTTCAGCAGCCAATCCATGCGGCGCACAATGGTGGTGTAACCGATCGGATCATCCACCACCGGGTTGACAGTCTCGCTATCGAATTCCAGCAGCGGACGCAATAAATCTTCCGACAAGACTTCCACTTCATTAGGAATATCCAGCAATACGGGATAACCTTTATACAAAGTCGTACCTTCTGCTTCAGTCAAGCCGGAGTTATCGGTGACGATGAATTTAGCCTGCATATCCAGCATATGGCGGGTAGGGCGGGTAACCGTTTGTTGGCTCTCGATCCGGGCAAATTTGGCGGAATAGATTTTTGTTCCCGCTGGCCAAGTCTGCTGGGTCGGAAGATCCAGGGTTAATTGGTTGGGCTGCACCTCTTTCAGTTGCACCGATTCATTGTGATTGATGGCATTGAACAGCAACGCCACGCCGCCCGCTATGAACTCGGAGTCTGCAGTCGGAATGTTAGGGATAACCGTTGAACCGGCGGGCAGCTCAGCACTCAACACATAGTAATCGGGCCAGTACGGAATCAGGTAGCTTCTGGATTGCCAGCCAAACAGGGTGTTTTGCAGTTTGCGTACAAAATCAAGACCAAACACCTGCAGATGCGCTTCGATCTCACGCCGGGGTGTGGCACGCAGTTTCACCCGCTGCTCGCTGCCATCCCAGCTCGTGATGATGTCGGTCAGAAATGAATAACGCTCCAGTACGCCGTTATCCCAGTTGATTCCGGCGAACAGCAGAATTACCCGGCGGCCGACGACCATCAACATGGGTGATTCTTCTGCAAAATTCAATGTATAGGTGGTATTGATGAGTGGCGGCCCGGCGACCTCCACCGCCAGGGTGTAAATGCGTGGCTCCAATGCATTGAAACTGGTGGGCTCTGGCTGCGGGCCGGTGAAACTAATGCCGGTGCCCGCATTGGTATCGATCGACGACAACAGGTTCGCAACAAAATAGGCATTCCACACTTCCACCTGGATGATCTTCTGCGAAATGACATTACCGAGGTCGATCGAGGCAGGGTTAATATGGATGCGGTAATAGTAATCGTTGCGGAACGATGGTGCGAACAGCGAGCTGATCACCGCCTGAGGTTCGGGAGACAGGGGCAACTGGTCGATCATGGCGCCTACCAAGACTGTGGCGATAGCTTGCGCTACCGGCGATTGTTGCGGTGCATCCAGCAAATCCAAAGAAGCAGAAAGTGGCGCTGATTCCACCAATACCAGCAACCCTGCGCCCAATATTCCGCTAATGACTGCCATCAGATTATTTTCCTGTAGGCATAACCCAATTGCCATGAATTGGGCAATTGATCCTGGGTATTGGCTTGATTGGATCGCCGGGTGATAGGAAATACTTTCCAGGTATCCGGCCCCAGCGATACCTCTTGTCCGACCGCGAACGATTGTAACCACACCAGGCGCAAATCCTGGACCACACCCAAGGGGGTGCGATTACCGGAGTTGGTGCCGCCGATATCGGTAAAAATATAGATCGGGATAAATGGTGTGGCGAGATTCAGGGTATTGGGTTGGCTGCCCACCAACAAACGGCTCGTCAAACCAAAACGGCCATTACCGTAGGCATCAAAAGTGCCGGCTGCACCCGTCGAGCCTTCGAACATGCGCCAGGCATTCAATTCCAGATTCGCGCTGACCTGCCCCTTTGATGCTGCCTGTGTTCCGTAATTATCGAACAGGGTACGCGATGTGCTTGCCTGATAGCTGCTGCGGTCACTGGTATTCCAGCCGACGTTAACGGCATCACAATAATGACCGCCAGCATAAGCCCCGAATTTATCGAGCTGGCCAAACACCAGATGGCTGAAGTAGCTAGCCGAGTACTCCAGCACACAATGTACATAATCACCCGCCGCATTTGAAAACAGATGATAGGCGACATATGGCCCATTACCGACGAAATCCATGATGGCAGATTGTGAGGGTGCACCGGGTTGTGATCCAAGTGCAGCACCAGGGGTATAGCCGGTCGCTCCTCTGATACGTAATTCTGTCGTGGTGGCGGCTGCATTAACAAAAGACTCGATGCCGAAGTAGAACGTGAGTCCTCCGCCATTGGCGGTGTTTTTCTGCATGTAGAGACGCTTGGTAGTGCTGTCGACAACCGTGAATTCGTTCTGAGTAAAACCTTGCGCAATGGCAAAGAGGCGTATCTTGTCTAGCAGGTCATTGAGGGAAGTGGAAATACCGGTTTCATAAGCCATGTGCTATTTACTCCAAAGCAATGGCTGCCCATCGTTCCTTGGCAGTTCGGAACACATTGGGGATGATCAGATAGTTGATACCGTTAATGGTGGTGGTGTTTTCTGCAGCGTTACCAAACCCGGTGACCGCAAATACACCCTGTATTTCACCAAGTATGTTAGGAGAGGGATTAGCCCCATCCACATGCATAATGCACGGGAACAGCACATATTGGTTGTCGATGGTGGTCACGATATTCTTGTAAGCGGTGGCATGATCAGAAGAAGGTCCCCAAGGCCAGACATTACGGCCAAAAGTCACTGCTGCTTCCGCCACGCTCGAGGTATACCAGTTTTTAAAGGGATACCATGACCCGTCTGAAAAACGGAGGTAATTGGTAGTGACGCTGGTGAGACTAGTCATGTCGGAGCTAATGCCGCCGGGGTCGTAGAAATTGCGGCATGAATCATCATTGCTCGACCAGCGCTGCGAGGTGTCGAATGCGGAACCAGAACCTGGCTTCATCGCATTGCTGCCGCCGATCATCAGTGGATATGGATATTGACTCGGTGTGGCATAAGGCAGGATAAATCCCCCGTACAGCGCATGATAGGTGGTATTGATCTTGGCAATGACCATGAAACGCCGCCCGTTGGCAATAAACCAGTAAGGGATGCTGCTGTTCCACAGCGAAAGACCTACCGGCAAACTCGTTCCTGGCTGCGTGGCAAAATCCAGCGTATTGCCTAAAATAAAACCGGTTGCGCCATACAGCCGCCAGTTGTACCAATCACCAGATACACTATAATCAGTCTCCAGATTGACGAATATTTCATCTGATCCGCCGCCGGGGCCTTTTAACGACAAACGCTTTCTGAGCTGCACGTTGAGCGGGAATCCATCCTGATAGAGGATGATTCTATTCAGCGTGAGCGATGAGCCGCCGGTGCTGTTGGAGATATTGAGCCGCCAGAACTTGTGCTTGTTCAGATTATTGCCACTCAGCGTAAAGGCTTTGATGCCCGACTGGGAAGTCCAGTCCAGATTGGTCATGCCGCTGAAGCTGTCCTGAGTCGTCCAATTGAGGCCATCGTCGCTGTATTGAAAATCAATGGCGGCCGGTTGCGCGTTACTGGTGAGTGCGGTGATATTGGCGGATGTCAGGTGCACCGGCCGGTCGAACTCCACCCCGATCTGCCATGGTTTAGCATTGGTAGTGCCGCTCCAGGAGCTTGCTGCGGCATTGAATGGATTGAAGGCCAAAGTTACCGTGCCGCTGGAAGCAAAAACGCCCACTAGTAAGGTGTAATCGGGGTTGTGATACAGCTCCTGCCAGCGCTCGTTGATCGGCAGCGTGACCGTTAAAAACGTGCGCAGTTTGTCGAAGAGATCGAAGGCTGAATTGGCTGTGCCGATTTCGACTGTCATGTGAGCACCTGTTTCAAAGCGGCTGTATTTCGGGAAATGATGTTCAGGATCACTTTCTCACCTTCACTCGATGCCAGGAAATCCTTGGTGATGCGCGGATCGATGCTATTGACGATGCGCACTGACTGGTTGACGGTGGGTGCGGCCGCGGGTGATAAGCTCAACGATTCGACCAGGCCACCCTCGGCGTAACCCAGGCGCGGGCCGATCGGCACCGGTGCGCCTTTGGACAAGTGATGTAAATTATCGAGTGCTGCCAGCCCTAAGCGTTTGACTGCTTGGGAAGAAAAGACATATTCCCCTGCATGGACAATACCAGCCGGTTGATATTTAGAACCGGGGCCGGTGTAACCGCCCTCGGCAAATTTTTTGCCGCTAAAGAGACCAAACAATCCGCTGAGAAACCCACCACCGCTCGCACTGGCTCCACTGAATAAGGAATCAACGATTCTGGTAGCAGCCCTTTCTGCGAGAATGGTGGCAATTGCATTCTTGAAGTTTTGCACCAGATTGAAGAAAGCGTCTTTCGATCCTTGTGAGATATCGACAAAGAAGCTCGACAGCGCATTCTTGGCTGCACCCTGGAAACGCAGCGAAAATTCATCCACCTCGATGCGTAATCTTGCGACTTCGTTCTTCAATCCTGCTACGCGCGCAATGGCTTGATCACCTACGCTCCTGCCTAACGCTTCCATCTTCGGGATCAGCACATCCAGTTCGTCAGCCGTGGTATTCATAAGCTGCCTGATTCGCTCTCTTGCCTGAATTTCAGTGAGCAGACCCGATTGCCGTTTGATATTGATACTGTCCTGAAATGTGTGCATGCGCGCGAGTGTTGCCTGGAATTCTGTTTCTAGTTTTGAAAGGGAGGCCAGATCAGACTGTACATCGATCAAGTGCAGCACATCTTTTTCGCCCTGCGCATCCTTGGTCACACGCAATTGCGCTAATAAAGGCTGGTATTCGCGTAGCTGTCAATGACGGAGCAAAAAGGTACCAGCATAGCGCGCGAAAAGTGTACCAGTTAGGTTAATAAAAAAGAGGGATTTAACCTCTGGTTTTAGC
>NZ_FNPQ01000092.1:0-3523 GCF_900107335.1 Nitrosomonas sp. Nm58
CTGAATTTGAAATGGCATATTATCGCCAATTAAAGGAGTCAGCTAATGCAGCCTGACTCAAACTAAAAAGTCTCCGGAAAAACCGGGGCGATTCAATTTTATATTTTCTTATTTCAGCAGATTACTAATACGCTCAATTGCCTTTTCTAAATTCTCCATTGAAGTGGCAAAAGATAGACGGATATATCCTGGGCAACCAAATGCTGATCCAGGGACAATGGCAACCCCTGCTTTTTCCAACAATAATTCACTAAAAGCAATATCGCTATTATTTTTCATGAATCCATTCATTTGGAGTTTTTGTATTGCTTGACGGGCATCAGCAAAAGCATAGAACGCCCCTCCAGAAAGTAAACAGTGAATACCAGGAATCGTATTTAGTCTATCAGTAACAAACTGGTTACGTTCTTTGAACGCTGCTTGCATCGGAATCATGCACGATTGATCGCCATTCAGCGCTGCTTCAGCTGCTATCTGTGATATGGATGTAGGATTAGAAGTACTTTGTGATTGAATATTTTCCATTCCAGTAATGATGTGCTCAGGTCCGCCACAATAACCAATTCGCCAGCCTGTCATAGCATAAGCTTTGGAAACGCCATTTAATACGATTGTACGTGAACGCAAGTCAGGGCATGCATTGAGAATATTGACAAATTTGTCATCCGATAAAAGGATATGCTCGTACATATCATCAGATGCAATCAAAATATTTGGATACTTTTTTAGTATCTCGCCTAATGCCTTGAGTTCATCCAGGGTATAGACACTGCCGGATGGGTTGCTAGGACTATTAATAACAAACATTCTGGTCTTTTGTGTAATAGCTTCTTCCAGCTGTTTGGCTGTAATTTTGAAACTGTCTTCAATACCTGTTTCGATAAAGACGGGTTTTCCTTCAGCAATAAGTACTATATCAGGATAGGAAACCCAGTATGGGGCAGGAATGATCACCTCATCGCCAGGGTTGATCGTGGCTAATACAAGATTAAAAAAACTTTGTTTTCCGCCACAAGAAACGAGGATTTCTTTGGAAGTAAAATCAAAATCATTTTCACGTTTGAATTTTGCAATAATTGCACTCTTGAGTGATGGCGTACCTCCTACTTGAGTATATTTCGTGAAACCCGCGTTAATTGCAGCTATCGCTGCATTTTTGATATGTTGAGGTGTATCAAAATCAGGTTCACCAGCACCGAGCCCTATAATATCTTTACCTTCAGATTTAAGCCTTGCAGCCTTCGCAGTGACAGCTAGGGTAGGGGATGGTTTAATGGCCTGTGCGCGTTTTGAGAGTTCCACAACTGTGCTCCTGAAATGGTCGATACCCAACATGGTAGAATTAAACAAGCAAGTTTCTTACATTCAAATTATACCTGTGATTATTACCTTTCCCAACAGCCCTTATAAACTATATCAGTCGTTTCAGCCCTCAGGTGATCAACCTGGTGCGATCAGTAAATTGATTGAAGGTATCGAAGCTGGATTATTTTGTCAAACGTTACTAGGAGTAACGGGTTCAGGTAAAACGTTCACAATAGCTAATACGATTGCACAATTGGGACGTCCCGCGATCATTATTGCACCCAATAAAACACTGGCAGCCCAGTTATATGCAGAAATGCGTGAATTTTTCCCAGAAAATGCAATTGAATATTTCGTCTCTTATTATGATTACTATCAACCCGAAGCATATGTTCCATCCCGGGATCTTTTTATAGAAAAAGATTCCAGTATTAATGAACACATTGAGCAAATGCGACTTTCTGCAACCAAATCGCTACTCGAACGCAAAGACGCCATCATCGTCGCAACGGTATCCTGTATTTATGGTATTGGTGATCCAGTTGACTATCACAGTATGATTCTACATCTGCGTGAACATGAAGAAATATCTCAGCGCGATATTATTAAGCGCCTGACCGGGATGCAATATCAGCGAAATGAATTTGAATTCAGTCGCGGCACTTTCCGGGTAAGAGGCGATACACTCGATATTTTTCCAGCAGAGAGCTCAGAAGTAGCCATTCGAGTATCGCTGTTTGATGACATCGTAGAAAGTATATCTTCGTTTGATCCGCTAACTGGACGAATTCTGCAGAAGGTAGCGCGGTATACTGTTTATCCTTCAAGTCATTATGTGACACCGAGAAGTACAACCCTGCGGGCAATTGAGACTATCAAAACTGAATTGGCTGAACGTATCACATTTTTTCAGCAGCAAAATAAGCTGGTAGAAGCTCAACGCATTGAGCAACGCACTCGTTTCGATTTGGAGATGCTGAATGAGCTGGGCTTCTGTAAAGGTATCGAAAATTATTCGCGTCACTTTTCAGGTAGAAAGTCTGGTGAGCCTCCGCCTACGCTCATCGACTATCTGCCAACCAATGCTTTAATGATAATCGATGAGAGTCATGTAACCGTTCCACAGTTAGGAGGCATGTATCGAGGTGATCGATCGCGTAAGGAAAATCTAGTAACCTATGGTTTCCGGTTGCCTTCAGCATTGGACAATCGACCACTAAAATTTGATGAGTTTGAGAAATTGATGCCTCAGACAATTTTTATCTCGGCCACACCGGCAGCATATGAGCAAGAAAAAAGTGGTCAGGTTGCCGAACAGGTTGTCCGGCCTACTGGTTTAATTGACCCGGAAATCGTTTTACGGCCTGTAGCAACGCAGGTAGATGATCTGATGTCAGAAGTTTCTGTGCGAACAGCCAAAGGGGAGCGAACGCTGGTCACAACATTGACTAAACGTATGGCAGAGGATTTGACCGATTACTTCTCTGATCATGGGATTAGAGTGCGCTATCTCCACTCTGATATCGACACGGTTGAGCGAGTAGAAATTATCCGGGATTTGCGTCTTGGCAAGTTTGATGTATTGGTTGGGATCAATTTGTTACGAGAAGGGCTGGATATTCCAGAAGTATCGTTAGTAGGGATTCTGGATGCTGATAAAGAAGGATTCTTGCGCTCTGAGCGCTCTTTAATTCAAACCATGGGGAGAGCAGCACGCCATATCAATGGTACTGCCATTCTTTATGCTGACCGTGTTACAAATTCAATGCGACGGGCTATAGATGAAACTGAACGGCGCCGAAAAAAACAAATTTTATTTAATCAGAATAACAATATTACGCCACGAAGTGTCAGTAAGCGTATCAAAGATCTCATCGATGGAGTTTATGATAGTGAGCATGCGCGGCAGCAAATTGGAGCAGCTCAAGTACAGGCTCGTTACGATCGTATGAGCGAATCTCAACTAACGAAAGAAATCAAGTCACTGGAAAAACAAATGTTGGAATCAGCCAAAAACTTGGAATTTGAAAAGGCAGCTCAATATCGGGATGAAATAAGAAATCTAAAAAGTAAATTGTTCATTGGATTTGTTGATCCGGGACAATGACGTGCTGGCTATCTAACAGGCCGTTGAAAAACCTACTAACTGCGTTAGAATTTTAAGAAACGACACTATATTTTAACTTATGCGCGGCCTTGAACCTTCTCAACAGCAGCT
>NZ_FNPQ01000114.1:0-1370 GCF_900107335.1 Nitrosomonas sp. Nm58
AACTGCTTTAGTTGCCACGATGGGCGAGGCAAATTACTTCAAGTCTGGACGGGAATTCGCTGCCTTTGTGGGGCTTGTTCCAAGACAGAGCGGCACGGGCGGCAAGATTAAGCTGTTAGGCAAAAGCCAAAAGGGGCGACACATATTTACGCACCCTGTTGATACATGGCGCCAGAGCAGTCATGTTCAACGCCAAAGATAAAGGCGCGTGGAGCGAAGCACTGCTGCAGAGGTGTCCGACGAATGTGGCCATTGTTGCGATGGCTAACAAAATGGCACGAACGGCGTGGGCGATTTTAGCGCACGATCGAGAGTACCAAAAGGGTTATATGAGCCAAGTGCCCACATAACAAGGAACAACCACTGAAATAGAGTGGAATGCTGATAGGTTGCGCAGGTAGATAAATCGTGTGATGGCGAAACAGGTCGGACCGCAAGAACGTAAACCTGAATTTTTACCAGTGCTTCGAGCACGAGACGGAGATGAGGACGTTCTTGGCGAATTCCATCAGGGCCCGCAGATAGAAATCCAGTCTGCAATAAGGCCGGATATAAGACTGCAGCCGATTCCTATTTTACCAAAACACGAAATATTGCTTGCCAAACCGGGAGGCGTCCATATAAGAATCATGGAGTCTTGGAATCATACTGTAGAAAATTAGGACACAAAGGAATGTAGACTACTCAAAGATTCCTAAATTGCAAAACAGCTTGGAACGATTGATTTCTGAGAAAAGAAGTTAGAAAAAATTTATTTAAATATTAAAAATAGATTCGCAGTCTACAATGGATAGCTAAATTTTTTCAATCTAGCACAGAAAAGAAAAACCGCCACAGATTCACCATATAACATTATTTGTGGCGGAAATTTATGCTTATTGCTTATTGCTTATTGCTTATTGCTTATTGCTTATTGCTTATTGCTTATTGCTTATTGCTTATTGCTTATTGCTTATTGCTTATTGCTTATTGCTTATTTTTAATCAAGATATCAATTCAAGAATGCTCAACAATACAATAATAGTTAAAATAAAATAATACTCTTTTAATAATTCCATAAATTTTCTCCGTTAGAGTTTTCTTTGTATTTCAGATAACCATATAGATTATATGGTCTCTATGGAGACATATAGTAACGACAAAATATTTAAGAAATAAGCATAATAAAATGCATCATATTGTAGATTAATAGGACACAGTAAATTGCATCTTATTCTAATTCGCATTAGAAACTGCATTAATAATCCAATCCCAGCCGGTTATGATGTGGCTACACTAAACCGGACACATTCCTTAAAATAACTGAAAGAAGGAATGTATTTAAATGACCCAAGAAAAACCCAAAGTCTATACAGCTGAATTTAGGGAGT